>CAZYSE010000040.1:0-10217 GCA_964650085.1 uncultured Candidatus Saccharibacteria bacterium
ACTGTTATCAGAACTGAAAAATGAAGGGTTTCAGTTAATTTCAGTTGAGCAATCACCTAAATCGGTGAGCTACAAAGACCTTGAGTTAGCAGACAAAGCTGCATTTATTTTTGGAAATGAGATAACTGGAGTTTCAGAAAGGACTTTGGTAGCTTCAGACTTAATTGCAGAGATACCAATGCTTGGTAAAAAGAACTCTTTAAACATATCGACAACCGTCGGGATTATCCTTTACAACACTGTTTCATGAATCCAAGAGTAACTGCAGGGAAATATAAAAACATGCGTTTGGAGATTCCAAACAACACTAGACCATTCACAGAAAGAACAAAACTGGTTCTATTCGACACTTTGAGCCATTTTATTCAGGAAAAAGTAGTACTAGACCTCTTTTGCGGGGCAGGATCGATAGGAATAGAAGCATTGAGCAGAGGTGCTAGCAAAGTCGTGTTCTCAGACAACGATGATAAATCAGTCCTCTTCTTAAAGAAAAACGTAGCTAATCTCGATGCTGAAGATAAATCTCAAACAAGCATTATTAAAAGTGACTATAAATCCTTAGCCCAAAAGCTATTATTTAAAGTTGACCTAGTTGTAGCCGACCCTCCGTTTAAAAACGCTAAGGATCTGAAGTACAAACCACTCAGAGACGTGCTTAAAGAAACAGGAATACTAGTCGTGAAACTCCCCACCCAAGGCGAAAACCCGGATTTTGAAGGACTTTTTGATCTTCTGGATACGAAGTTAGTTGGAAATAATACTCTGTATTTCTTGAGACCAACAACTAAGAATGTAGGTTAAGGTTAAGGCAGAAGGATAAGGCCTATCTAAATCACCCCTCGCCCGTCTATGCTTGCAGCTAGGACGGACACTCCCCTTGAGGGGAGAAAGTGCGAAGCACTAGAGGGGTGATTTCACCTTTGTACCTTGAATCTTTCTTTTTTGACTTTCATCTTTTTAGCCTTTTTCATCCTTATTATGATGTTTGAACCTTTAGCCTTTTAACCTTTGATCTTTTCTTTGAATTCAGTGTACAGAAGCCAATTTTATGTTAAAATTAACCTTGAATTAATTGAACTAAATTATATGGCAGCAACACCTAAACATAAAAGATCAGCTTCTAAGGCTAGAAAAACAAGAGCGTCAAACAGATATGACGTTGTGTTAAACAAAGCAAGAAAGATCAAGAAGAATGGAGGCAATTTCTACGTTATCTCAAAGGAGACTGGACTTCCAACACTTCCACACAGAGTAACTAAAGAGGATCCTACATACAAAGGTAGAAAAGTTATTAATGACTAATAGCAAAAACCTGGACAAACACTTATCCAGAATACTATCTATCTCATACCTCTATACCTATTTCAAATCTCAAGACACATCAGTAGAATTAAGCCCTTACGAGCCTAATTCTGTTATGGATATTTTAGAGGAGAATAAGTACGACACAAGGCTTTACGAGACCCTTACAGAAGGCGTGGTAAAGGAACAGGCTAAGTTAGATAAAGTAATAGCTGATTTAGCTCCAGAATGGGGGTTACAAGACATGAACATTCTCAATCTGATAATATTAAGAGTAGCTATTTACGAAGCCTTTATAGGTGAAATTACTCCAGTAGCAATCGTTATTAACGAAGCTATCGAACTAAAAAAAGAACTTGGTTCTGATGAAGGAGCAAGTTTCATTAACGGCGTACTAGGAGCAATAGCTAAAGACGAGAAAATGAAAGAATTATTAAAATCAAATGAGTAATTTTGACGAATTAAGAACAAAAATCAACGCAAATGTAGAAGATAAGCATCTAAAAATTGCTCTTACGCACAGATCTTTCCATAACGAAGCTAAAGAACAAGTCGAACATAACGAGAGATATGAGTTTTTAGGAGACGCTGTTTTAGAACTAGTAGCTACTGAGTATTTGTTCTCCCAATACCCAACGCTTTCTGAAGGCGTCCTGACAAGTTACAGGTCAGCTCTAGTAAAAACCGAATCTTTGGCTGAAGAAGCAAAAAGGTTACAACTCGGGACATACATACTGATGAGCAAAGGAGAAGACATGAGTGGCGGAAGAACCAGATTATACATTTTAGCCAACACTGTCGAGTCCATTATTGGGGCAATTTATTTATCCCTTGGCTACGACGCTGCCAAGGCTTTTATCTCTGAAAATATCCTCTACAAGCTAGAAGATATCATAAACAACAACAAAGATATTGATTCTAAAACCAAATTACAGGAGCTATCTCAGGAGCAAATGCGTATTACCCCTACTTACGATCTTGTTCGAGCCTATGGGCCAGATCACGACAAGGTATTTAAGATGTCTGTCAGTATTGGTGAGAAGGTCTTGGCTACAGGATCCGGGAAAAGTAAACAAGAAGCCGAACAAAATGCAGCTAAAACGGCTTTAAACGCTTGGAAAAATTCTAATCCTGATGCAACTAGCGACAAAGTATTATAATTATGATAAAATTCACAAGCTAAATTAATTAAATTTATAGAATATGGTAAAGATAAGATTGACCAGATTAGGAAAAAGAAATACACCTTTTTTCAGATTAGTTGTAACTCCTCTAAGAGAGAAAAGAGAATCAAAGGCTATAGAAATTGTAGGCCATTATTCTCCTCTAAATAAGGAAATAGTACTAAAGGAAGACAGAATTAAATACTGGCTATCAGTTGGCGCACAACCAAGCGATACAGTAAGAAACATGTTAGTGAGAAAAGGAATGATGGAGCCAAGTGCAAAGAAAAAAGCATTCGCTAAGAAAGCAGGAAAACAAGCTGTAGATAGAGTAGAAGCTGCTGCTGCACCAAAAGCGGAATAAAGACCCTATAATGATATCGAGACCCGCCTATGGCGGGTTTTTTATTTCAATTTTGGATGAGTTAAACCTAAGGCTAAAGACATAATTCCCCGAAGATCTTGAGTCTTGAATCTTGAGCCTTTTACCCCCTATTTCTTTGTCTCCAAGAACTCTTGAATGTTTTGGGGTATTCTTGTTGTAGGGTCAATGTTTGAGTAGAGATCCTCGTCGTTAGGATTAGCTGCAAATTGATATTTGACCAAAATGATCTTCATGTTCCAAGATTCGCCTTCTTCTTTTACTATATCGAGTTCTTTAACTATTGCAAAATCAGACAAAGTACTCAAAGAGGTTATGAAAGCCTTAATATTATCTAAAGTACCCGACACCGAGAACTCAAAAGGTATTTCTATTAGTATAATACTATCTCTAAGGTCTGCGTTTATGAACGAGGACTCGCTAATTCTTTGAGTATTTACTGTAAGATTAAAAGCCGACAAACTTGTTGCCATTTTGTCCCTGAACTCGACAACACGAGTAGCGCCATTAGATGCTAGCTCGTTCAGTAAGCTTAAATTCGCTGTCAAATCCGTATTGTTCTGTAAATTGGACAGGTCAGCAATCTCCAAGTTGATACTTGCAACCTCATCGTTATCCAATTTAACCTGGTCAATTGCTGCAAAAATCTCGGAGATCTTAGGAATAACTAAAAACAGAATAATTCCTGCAAAAACCGCCAATGTAACTATTGGAAATATATAGATTTTTAAGAATTGAGACCAAGTCTGCTTCATTAGACTAAAATGTTAAATACAAGAACTACATGTAAACCTTCTGGAGTATCCGCAACTTCATTTATAAATAGATCGCTAACAATTTCTTCATTTTCATCAAAAAATGCTTTAATCAAATTCAAACTTTCTAATTCGCTAATAAAAACCTGAATATTAAAGCTTCCGTCCCTCGCCCTTCCAAAGCTGTCGATTACTGCTTGGTTTTGGAGGTTAGTAACTAAACTATTCACAACTTCTACTAATTTGTCTGGTTTTATATCTAAATCCAGTAGAGGGCTTAGTGCTCTCGCCTTTACTACAAATTCTCCGTTTAATGCTTTAACTGATGCAAACTGAACTAAGCTGTTCTTTTTTGAATCAACTGCGCGACCAGAGTTGGCTACTGCAGACTCTAAAAAGGCTACATTAATTATACTTAAAATAAAGAATACTAAAGCTCCGACAAAAATTAGAACAAACGAGTTCACAGTTGTATTGTCTCTTTCTTCTATAACAACAATCTCCTCGGCAGTTACAGGAGTTATGAGATTAAATTTGAAGTCTTTCTTTTTTGCCATTTATATTAATTCTAAACTTTTAAGTGCTAGGCCTGTTGCTACATTAAAGCTGAGCTTGTTAACCTTTAAATCGCTGCTAAGCTTCACTTTTCGAAAGTTGTCTACTAGTGTTACTTTCAATCCTGTTTTTGCGGTTAGATACTCAATTAATTTAGGAAGAGCTCCGCCACCTCCAGTAATATACAATTCGGACACAGGCTCTCCACCAATTCGGTCATTGTAGTAGGATAGAGTTCTCTGTATTTCGGACACAATTACCTGGATAATTGGTTCTATCGTTTTTGCTATTCGGCCACCTCCAATACTTGGGTCTAGTCCAGCTTGTTCTTTGTATTCTTCGGCTTTGCTAATATCTAACGAAAGGTCGGTCGCAATTATTTTTGTTAGAGCATTAGAACCAGTCGAAATATTTTGAGAGTAGAGAACCGAACCATTTCTAGAAATGACTAAATTGGAGTATTCTCCACCAAAGTCTAGAACTAAATAGTTTTTCTTAGCTACGTCCGAATAGTTATAGTCAATATTTCTGATGAGCGCGAGTGCTTCAGTTTCAATTGCAAGTAAATTTAAACCTACCCTCGAAGCCAGCTCTTTAAATCTATCTGCAAGGGCTTTTTGAATACCCACAACGTACCAGCTTTCAAAGGTGTTTGTGTCCGTTTTCCTTTCTTCAATAAATGAATATGCAATATTAAGATTATCTAATGGTACAGGAATCAAACTTTTCATTGCAAAATTTATCGCATCGTCTACTTCCTCTGGTTTAACTTTAGGTAGTGTAACTAGTCTAGAGAAGACAAGGGACTCAGGAACGGAAAATACGGCGTTTTTTGTTCTGAAAGCATTTGATTTAAGTAGTTTTTGAAGATCATTAGTCGGTGCTTCTAAATTGCCTACACTAATATTCTCTATAGTACCCGTTGCTGATGGCACTTGAGATATGTTCAATAGCTCAAAAGAATTCCCTACAGATTTCACTTCGATAGCTTTAATGCTGTAGTTGCCAATATTTATTCCTATAAAATCAGGTAAGGTTGCCATAGTTTTTACTGTAAAATTAGATTACCGTTAGTTGTTATTCCATTCAATAGAGCAGCAGGGACTTCTGGAAGCAGAGGCACTTTAGCAATTAGACTTGCCTTTGGTCCTTCTGGATCAGCCATGTCTTCTCCCAAAGCTCTAAATTCTCTTGTTTGATTTCTTAAGGATGAAGGATTATCGGGTGTAATTGTTATGGTTATTTCTTCATTTAAGTTCTGTGTTCTTGGAATAACAGCTAAGTACAAAGGAATAAATGGATTGCCATTTATGAAACCAGGTATAGTGGAGGGATTATTAAATACATCCGACACATCTAAGTAGAAAGATCTGGCTGGATTTGATACGCCTTGCACAAACGGAAATGCATTCACAAAACCTGGTTGAGTTTGAGAACTAATTACTTTTGTTGTGTTTCTGTCGTAGATGTCCCTAACCATATTCAACCTCCCGTTGGGAAGATTGTTAGAATAGACCACTACAATTTCTAAAGCTACGTTATCCTTATCCCAATCAAAATTAAATCCGTTTAAGTAAGAGTTAACGTCTAGAATTAGAGCAGTATCCTTTTTCAAAACGTAATCATCTATACTTTTTTTGTTTTCTACAAATACCGTCGTAAGTGAAGTGAAGCTTGTACCTGATTCTTGTGCTTCGTATTCACAACTGTAGTAGTTTGGTGGAACAATAGGAACACATCCTTCGCTTGTTAGCTGGGTCAGATTTGCTGAAGGAATAGCATAATCAGCTAGTAAATTTTGCAAGTTGTTATCTGCCACATTGTAAAGACGCTCATATTTTTCTGTGTTTGCACTTTGAGAGAAGTCACGCCTAGTTACCAGTACTATTGTCGTAACAAGTACTCCAACAATAGTAAGAGTTAAAAGTGTTATAACCAATATTTGTCCTGATCTTTTCTTATTCATAGTTTCTAGTTGCTGCAGAGAGCTGATTTACTAAATTATCTATTTCTAAAGCTTCGTTTGAATGTCCTGCAATGATAGTTATCACTACGATCTGATTATTGTTTGATCCGGGGTAGGAATCAAAGGTAAATTCCTCTATATTTATTGTATCAGAGGTCTCTAGTGCAAGTACATCATTCTCATACCTGCAGATGCTTGAACCGCATACTTCCCATCTTATTGTTTTACCTGCTACATTCATTTCGCAGCTGGCGTCTCCACAATCGCTTACGTTATTGGCGTTTCTAACTTCTCTTGAAATTTGGCTTAGCACCGAAGACATTTGTTCTCTAACAAAACTTCGACCAGCGATTTTTGTGTTGGATCTTAAAGCTAGCAAGATAACATTAAATAGCATAATGATAAGAATTCCTATTATTCCTAAGGTTACAACCACTTCTACCAATGAATATGCTTTTAATTTTTTCATACGTTAAAAAGTCTGATCACCGGTACTTGAGGAGTTATTATCAAATGTGCCTCCGCTCACTCCACCAGTAGTTGGAATTGGAGTAAATGTTGTCCCTCCAGTTTGTGAACCACCTGTAGTCGGTTGAGTACCTGTCGTTGCTGGAGAGCCAGTTGCTGAGCCGCCTCCCGTTGCGGTTCCTCCTGGTAACCCGTTTGGTACAGTAAATTCGTTGTA
This sequence comes from uncultured Candidatus Saccharibacteria bacterium, assembly GCA_964650085.1. GTDB lineage: Bacteria > Patescibacteriota > Dojkabacteria > J137 > J137 > KLAP211. The sequence continues at coordinate 6,809 of CAZYSE010000040.1, forward strand.
CTTAACAAAATCTAATTTAGAAGTTAGAGTCTCTGTGTTTAAGGTATAAACATAAACAACACTACCGATAAAGCGATCGTTTAATGCTTGATCTTGTTTTCTCAATTGTATTTGAATACATAGGTTTTGCGTAAGGGAGCTGTCTACAATTTCTTTTGCTATTACATTGTATTCGTTATTGCTATCACAAGAAGTGATTGGGGTAGTTGGAGATTCAAAAGTGTCTAAAGTTAACTGATCTCTACCGCTCAAATAGAAGTTTCTGGTAGAAGTAGATGTAAGCGTATTAAACTCCGTTTGAGCTATTTCTAAGGCTGTTGAATTTTTGAGCTTATCCATTACTTGGATAACAATTCCACTAATTTCGTCTTCCGTTTGATTGTTCCTTACTTCCACAAAACCTCGAGAAACCAATAGCATAGAGGAGATTAGCGTAGTTCCAATTATTCCCATAACTATTAGAACTTCTACAAGACCGGAGGCTGTTTTTAATACGACTTTTCTCATTATTTATAAGTGTTTTCGACTAAATTTATGGTAATGGTTTTCACTTCGTTTGTAAACAAATGTCTTATATCTACAGTACAATTTCCAGTTACTTGAACATTTCCTACAGAATCTAAGCCGATGAAGTCTTGAGTTAACCTCTTAAAGCCGAACCTTGTTGAACATCCAACTACAGTTATCTCCATGTTTGAAAGCGTAATTAAACCCGAAGCGCTGTTGAGACAACTGAATACGGAGCCATCGGAATTCGAAGTACATTCAATGGGTTGAACTGAAGTAGTTAGAAAATTAATCCCAAATAAATCTTTTTGTTGAAGCGTGCCACCAGTACTTGATCCAAAAGCATTAGTGGATTTGTTACGTCCTTCGTTGATTAATGAAATGATATTGGTGTATGCGCTGTTCAGTTCTACATTTGCTCTAAATCGCGAAAGTCCAAATATACTTAATCCTAAAGTTAAAGCAATTATCCCAAAGACAACCATTAATTCTATAAGTGTAAATGCGTTTTTCATAAGCCTAGGAGTAAATAAATCTGATTTTGGAATATTAAAGTTAAAACAAACGAAATTAAAACGATTGGCATTAGGGGAATTCTAGTTTTAAGCACTTTCTTTCTATCTTTCCAGTACGACAAAATTAATCCCAAGGCAATCAAACCCCCTGTAATAGAAGAAATCATAATAAAACCTATAGAGAGTGGTATTCCAAAAACGAATCCAAGCGCTGCATATATATAAATATCGCCATCCCCTATGCCTTTTCCTTTAGTAAATCTATGAAGGAAGAATATAAGCGCCCCTAAACCAATTCCAGCAATCATGTTTCCAATAGTACCAATGTACACAGAACTTAGACTCACTTCGCCAATTGATCGGAACTCAAGATAATTTGAGAGACCTAGCACAAAGTTTATTAGAACTATTAGCAGTAGGAATAGATTAGTAAATCTTTCCGGAATCGACAAAGTGTGCAAATCCCAGATAGTTAGATAAACTAGTCCTACAAAAACAATAGTATATATTGGTAAGTAAACCCAAAGGTCAGTAGAGTTAATATAAAAAAGATGGCCTACAAATAATGCTCCGGAAAAAAAGTAAGTGAAGCTAGCTAGAATTTCCTTTAAACTCATCTCTGTTTTAAAAGAGAATTTATTATCGTTTATATACGAGGAGAGTAGTGAGGAGAATATTAAAGTTATAAACCCCCCTATTATTGCAATTGGTAATTCGGACATAATCAATTCGGACAAGCAGCTGTTCCGAATCCTTTGTACGCTCCAGACTCAAGTCTCACGCACAATTGGTATTCTGAAGAGCTAATAAAATTATATAAATAGTTTGTTCCCTCTGTATTAGTTTGAGCAGCCGATTTTAAAAATCTTTCTAAAGGTACATTTTCAACAAGGCCATCTATTTCAAAAAGGTTCTGTTGAAAAGTTACGTTTACATTATTTGGATACTTAAGATTGTCTCTTCGATATTTATTTAACAAAGTATCGATTTGACCTCCGACAGTAGCTCGTTCTGAATCTCTGCTATTTCTTTGGAGCACCTGTATTCCTTGGAAAGATAGCAGCAGCAAAACTGCTGCTATCCCCATGAATATTAAGATTTCAATTAAAGTGAAACCTTTTCTCATATTATTCGAATGAGACTCTCTGAGCTGGGAATCCACAATCATCACCAGAGTTTCCTACCTGAGTGATTGTTCCGCCCTCAACCATAACTCCTAATGAGTATGTACTTCCATCTGTCTCGTAACAGTATAGAGAACAACCTGAAGTTGACGCAGCTTCTAACGTTTCGCAAGCTGCTCCAGGTCCGTTTAACTCTACCTCTACGTTGCCAACAAGCATCGCATCCCCTCCTGTTTGGATTTCGATATCTGGGTAAACTGAGTTGTTAGTGTAATGACCTTCAACGGCTAGTCTAACAGCGTTAACACTGTCTCTTCGTTGGGTATCTCTAAGTGATCTCTGTACTATTGTAATTCCCAATAGCGAAAGAGTTACTAATACTCCGATGATTCCCATTGCGACCATCAGTTCGATTAGCGTAAATGCATTTTTCTTTTTATGCATATATTGATTAAATAAAAAATAAGATATCTTTCTCCAGTTTAATAGTATGAAGGGCAAAGTGCAAGGAGTATTTCGGACGTCGAAGAGGTAGTATTTTTTAGATTTTATCGCTGACATCAAGAACACCCCTGTCACTTCGTGACATCCCCTCTTTGATTAAAGAGGGGAAACCCGACCGCAGTCGGGAGGGGTGTTCTTAACCAACGATTTGTCCAACTTGATAAATCGGGAGATAAATAGCAACTGCTAAGAAGCCTACCATAACTCCAACAATTACTAGTATGATTGGTTCTACTAGCTTCGACAGGTTACCAGCAATCTGATCCACTTCTTCTTGATAAAAAGAAGCCAAGTCGTTTAGCACATATCCAACTTTACCTGATTCTTCTGCCGTAGCGAGCATCCTTATTAGGATAGGAGGGAATGCGTTTTTAGTATTATATTTTGCAAGACTAATTGAAATTGAACTACCCACTGTGACTTCTTCTTTGGATTTAAGAACAATATTTTGGAATACACCGTTACCCATTGCCCTGCCAGTAATATCAAGCGCCTCAATAACTGGAATTCCACTTGCCATAAGCATCGATACAATTCGACAGAATTCCGCTACTTCAACTTTTCTAGTTAAGTTTCCAAAAACTGGGATTCGAAGCTTGATCGCATCTATTCTCAATCTTCCTTCAGGAGTGCCGTAATAATATCTATACCCTAAATATCCTGTTACCAATAATGTTGAGAGAATTAGAATAGTTTCAATTCTTCCGATCGATTCTCCAATGTTTACCAAAACTTGAGTTATGAATGGTAGGTCTGTTT
>CAZYSE010000041.1:0-2071 GCA_964650085.1 uncultured Candidatus Saccharibacteria bacterium
TTTAGGGCTGTGATGTAGCTGGTAGCATGAGGGTCTCCAAAACCCTTCGCCCGGGTTCAAATCCTGGCGGCCCTGCCAGTTAAAAGGTTAAAAGATATAAATAGAAGCTTTAAATCTCAAATTTGAAAAGATTTAAGATTTAAGATTTACAATTTAAGATTTAGAAATGTTAAAAATTTTTAAAAACATAAGAGATTTTTTTGGTAAGGTTGTTGCTGAAATGAAGCAAGTAACATTTCTTCCTAGACGAAAGGCATTTGGATGGGGATTCTTCATCTTTATTGTTGTTATCGTGGGAGTTATATTAATTTTCGCTTTAGATACTGCTATAATCAAAATCAGAGATTTAATTATTTTCTAAGATATGGCTAAAAGTACAAAAAAGAATGAAAAAGTAGAAGATGTAGTTGCTCCTGAAGAGGTGAAATTAGATCCTGCTATAGAATCAAATCCAAATCTAAAATGGTATATTCTTGCTAGCGCATCTGGAAAGGAAAATAGTGTTGCAAAACTTATTAAACAAAGAGCTAGAGCGAATAATTTAGAAAACGAGATCATTGATGCAGTAGTACCTACCCAAGAGAAAATCGCAATTGTAAGAGGAAAGAAAACTTCAATCGCAGAAAGAGTTTATCCTGGATACGTATTCGTAAGAATGATTGCAAATGAAAATACTTTGCAATTAGTAAGAAATACAGAAGGTGTTCAGAGTTTCTTAGGAATGACTGCAAAGCCAAAGCTTCCTACTGCTCTAGATGACCAACAGTTAGGATTTATCGAAGTTAAATCTGAACCAACTTACAAAGTATTATTCAATATTGGAGATGCAGTTAAAGTTATTGAAGGACCGTTTAAAGAATTTATTGGAACAATTGAGAGCGTAAGTGAAGACAAAGGCAAGGCAAGAGTGTTATTATCTCTATTCGATAGAGATACACCAGTTGATATTGACCTTTTGATGTTATCTAAGTTATCGCAAACAAATTAAGTAAAACTATATGGCAAAAGAAATTACAAATACATTTAAAGTTCAGATCGCAGCAGGGAAAGCTACACCAGCCCCACCTTTAGGACCTGTATTAGGACAAAACGGAATCAGTATTCAGGATTTCTGCACTCAATTCAATGCAAAAACTGCAGGAATGGGAGAAGAAGAAGTTCCAGTTATTGTGACTGTATTTAAAGATAGAACATTCAAACTTGAATATAAGCAACCGACTGTAGCAGGAATGTTGAAGAAAAAGTTCAAACTTGAAAAGGGCTCTGCTACTCCAAACAAAGATAAAATCAAAACAGTGAAGAAAAGTGATCTTTTAGACATTGCTGAAAGAAAACTTCCTGATCTAAATACAAAAAATGTAAAATCAGCAGTAAATATTGTTGCTGGAGTTGCAAAAAGCTTAGGTATAGAAGTTATAGACTAAAATATGAATAATCCAGTATCACTAGAAGAAGCAATTAAATTATTACCTGAACTAAGCAAGTCAAAGTTTGTTGGTTCTGTAGATTTAGATGTTCAACTTAATTTAAAAGAAAAACAGAAGAAAGATGTTATTCGAGGAAGCTTTGTTTTACCTCATGCTTTCGGAGAAGACAAAAAAGTAATCGTTTTCTGTGAAGAAAACTTAGTAAAGGAAGCTTTAGATGCAGGAGCTACAAAAGCAGGAATGGACGAGCTTTCTAAGGAATTAGAAGCTGGATTTAGTGATTTCGATGTAGTAATCGCAACTCCTTCAGCTATGCCTAAATTAGTAAGATTAGGAAAGATCTTAGGACCAAAAGGCTTAATGCCAAATCCAAAGAACGGAACAATCTCTACAGAAGTAGGCAAAACTGTTGCTAGCTTTAAGTCTGGAAGATCGAATTACAAAACAATTCAAGATCACGGAGTTATTAAGTTGAAGATTGCAAAATTAGACATGACACCAGAACAAATTAAGGAAAACATCGTTGAATTCTTTAAGACAGTTTTTGTAGATGTAAAGAAGTATGCCTCTACTCCATTCAAACAGGTGATAATAAAGCCTACAATGGGAAGTGGCGTAAAAGTTGATGTAAATGATATAATGAA
>CAZYSE010000041.1:2171-3409 GCA_964650085.1 uncultured Candidatus Saccharibacteria bacterium
ATGAAAAGCCTTTAATTAGGTATTAAGATAAATTTATTGTCGTAGACAGTGGGTCGAGAAATCATAAATCCTACCGAGACTTTAAGAATCAATTCTAGTAATAGAATTTCAAATTGATTATTAAAGCACTCGAAAGAGTGCTTTTTTAAATATTTTATTTAACTTGCGAAATATGGCAAAAACAAAAGATCAAAAGAAAAATGTTGTAGCCGAATACAAAGATAAGATCGCTAAAGCGACATCTTTCGTAATTGTTAAGCCTTCAAAGCTTACACCTAACGAAGTTGCTCAATTTAGACGAGAAATTTTTGACTTTGGAGCAAGCTTTAATGTAGTTAAGAACTCTTTGTTCAAAATTGCTTTAAAGGAATCTGATATCTCTGGTTTAGAGATGGAAGCGGGTGAGTATGCAGTAATGTTTATGGGTCAGGATTATATCCAACCATCAAAGATGTTGCAGAAATTCGTGGACACAACTATTACCAAAGAGAAAGATAAAAAGGTAGCGTTAGTTGCAGGTTACCTTGAAAATGCGCTTCTAAGTGCAGAACAAGTAAAAGAATTAGCAGATATGCCAGACAAGAAGACTTCAATCGGATTGATTCTTGGTGTACTTGATAATGCTATGAGTTCTGTTGTGAACGTATTGGAAGACCCAGTTCGATCAATCGCAACTATTATCGATCTAGCTTACGAAGGTAAGTAAAAAACTTAATTTTATTTAATTATTAATTTTTTATTATGGCAGCAGACAAAGTTCAAAAAATTGTTGATGCAATTAAGGAGCTTTCTGTAGTAGAAGCTTTTGAGTTAAAGAAATCATTAGAGGAAACTTTTGATGTAAAAGCATCAGCTCCAATGGCTATGGGTGTAATGGCAGCAGCAGCACCAGCAGCAGAAGCAGCAGAAGAGAAAACAGAATTTGATGTTACTCTAAAGTCAGTTCCTGCAGACAAGAAGATCGGCGTTATCAAGGTTGTGAAGAATATCACAGGCTTAGGTTTGAAAGAAGCTAAGGATCTTGTAGACGGCGCTCCTAAGATGGTTAAGGAAGGCGTAAAGAAAGAAGAAGCTGAAGACATCAAGAAGCAAATCGAAGCTGAAGGTGGAGAAGTTGAAGTTAAATAAATAGATTCGTGTTGAGAACGATCCCGATTTCGGGAGAAGTTCGAAACTAGAAGATATTTACCCCGATGCAAATCGGGGTCTTCTTTTTTTATATAGGTAATAGAATTATT
>CAZYSE010000041.1:3509-10005 GCA_964650085.1 uncultured Candidatus Saccharibacteria bacterium
TCTTCTTTTCCTTGACGCAGGTTTCCTGCATAAGTGCGTAGTTTACCCGCCACGTCATCCTTACGAAAGTGAGGATCTCGGCTAGGAACGTATTTAATCAAGGATCTTCGCATACGCAAAGATGACGCCTCAACCTAAGAGATGCTCGCTTTCGCAAGCATGACGTTACTGAGTGAGCAACTTAATTTTGTTTTTCGTTTTTTCACCTTTCTTTGCTAAACTGAATTAGTTAAAACTAATATTATGTTTATAGTACTAGAGTCAATAGACGGAGGCGGGAAAGGAAGACAGAGAGACGAAATCACTTCATTCATCCAACAAAATCATCCTGAATTCCATCTAAAATCCCAAGGCTTTCCACTACATAACGACTTCTACAATGTATTAACTCACAGAGCATTACAAGGAGAGATCGAAATGAACAATGAGTCCTGGATTCTTGCATTCTTATTAGACAAGACCCTAGAAACAGATAATATTTGGCCACATGTGGGCACTAGCGATTCACTTTACCTCGCAGATGGCTACTTCACTACTACAATCGCATATCAGGCACATTTAATGGGTCAAATCGAACATGAGAAACTACTCTCTTACGCTAAGGACTTTAGAATTCCACAACCCGATTTAAACATTTTTATTAATGTAGATCCCGAAATAGCGATGAAAAGAAAGTCTGAAGAGGAAGGTCACGACGAGGGATTGGACATGTTTGAGCGTAGTCTAGATAAGCAAAAAAGACTCAGAGAAATATATAAACTTATGCAATCTCGTCATGAATTTGGAGATTGGGTAGAAATTGATGGAAATAGATCCATAGAAGAGGTAAAATCTTCAGTCTTAGAGGTAATTAAAAGCAAAGTTACCTTCTAAATTTAATTTATTATTTCATAATTATGAAACATACTCATATCGAGAGGTCTTTAGTTATCCTTAAACCTGACTCTGTTCAAAGAGGATTGATTGGTGAGGTTATTACAAGATTCGAAAAAAAAGGGTTGAAAATTGCCGCAATGAAAATGGTTTGGCCTACTATGGATCAAGCTAAAAGACATTACGATCAACCAGAATCAGCGATGATTACTCTAGGAGAAAGAACAATCGCTGCTTACAAAGAAAAGGGGATCGAGGACAAAAGAACTCCTATCGAAATTGCCAAAGATATTCAAAAGAAACTTCTTACGTACATTACCGCAGGACCAGTTGTAGTTATGATTATTGAAGGAGCTCATGCAGTTGCTCACGTTAGAAAAATAAGAGGAGCTACTAACCCACTTTCCGCTGATGTAGGTTCAATTACAGCAGATCTTTCTATTGACTCATACTTTGTAGCAGACGATTCTGAAAGAGCGGTACGAAATCTTGTTCACGCATCTGGAACTGTTGACGAAGCTAATACTGAAATCGCTATTTGGTTTACTGATGAAGAGATTCATCACTACGACTTAGCTATTGAAAAGGTTCTCTACTCTCTTGAATGGGAGTCTACTAGAGCGTAGTCAGACTAAAGAACCCCTCTAGTGCTACGCACTTTCTCCCTTTTGAAGGGGAGATGTTCCGATTTATCGAAACAGAGGGGTTCTTTGAATTTGGTATAATACAACAACGTCCTTGTAGCTCAATGGATAGAGCAATCCCGTCCTACCTGCCCGCCATACCCTAAATCGTTTTTATCAGAGGTCAGGCGCTGCCTGCTCCCCAAACCCTAATGTAGTATAATCTTTATGCTCCTTGTTCCTGTAGCTCAATGGATAGAGCAATCCCGTCCTAAGGGAGAGGTTGTAGGTTCGACTCCTACCAGGAATATATTTTGAACTTAAGGCAGGCGGGAGGGAGAGGTTGTAGGTTCCCTGCCCGACATTTCCTCAAGTCATTTTCATCTCAATTCAGCATTTAATAAGAATCGTTGGTGTGAGTGGCAGGCGGGGACTCCTACCAAGGATATTTACACTTCAAAATAAGATGATATAATCCCCATAGTTACAAATTTTCAAATGGGAGTCGATTATTACAGCGATTGTTATACACAAATGGGTTTAAACGCAGCCGAACAACGCGAACGCGAAGAACGACAGAAAAAAATCAGAATTGCATTAACAACTTTCCCCTTAGATTTTAAAAGAGATTGGTTAAACTTCAGAAATGTTATGAGTCTGGCCTACTCCAGCTCCATCGATTTTCTAACGGTTATCTTAGATGATAAAACATTTGAACAACTTGATAATATAGTTCGAGCGATTCAAAGTGGCGCTGTGTATGAAATAATTCCTTCAGAGGATTCGATTGAACTTGTAAATGCTTATTTCAATCATGCTCGAATATCACGAACAAACTTTAAAGAATCAGGACTAGAATTAAAAGATTATCTAAAGCAGAAGCAAGGCGAGTTGAATGATGCAGAAATTCGCAGAAAAGAAGCGATTGAAGAAAGAAGAAGACGACCCGTTCTACAAAAAATACGTGAAGGTTTTAGCGAAATGTTTAGAGAGTTTTGATTTACCTAAGGGGGATACTACTCAAAAATTATCTTTCCACCAGCTTCTAAATAGTCATTAAGTGTTACTTCAACTCGGTCTGTTGGCGTTACTGCTACCCTACTCTTTTTCTGTGCCCCATTCTCAAGTGTAAAAGTATCTCCAGCAAGCACGTAAACTGTGCCTGTTGAATTTTTTATAAGCTCTTCCCATTTTGATGGTAATATTGCGGTTGGAATAAAGGTTTCTGGATCCCATCGAACATGCCATGTATAGTCGCCTGCAAACTCAATTAATTTGGGTCTATTGACTACTGCAAATATGATTGGACTAATGAAATTCTTATCTGCAAAAACTGCTGTATCAAGATTAAAAGTTCTTTTTGGGTCCACTTCTCTACTAGGTCTTGGTTCTAGAATTTTAATATCCGGATTAGGTGATCCATGAAAAACAAATCCTCTCTTTTTATATTCTTGTAGTTTAGCTAGAGTTGGATTCTTTTCTTTTTCAATCGAATCCATATTAATAAGGCACGTATGGGCTAGGGTCGATAAAATCATACCCTCCTAATCGTAATCCGAAGTGTAAATGAGGTCCGGTTGAGTTTCCCGTACTTCCCTCGTACATAATTACATCTCCTTGATTCACTGCTTGGCCAACACTAAACGCACCAAAACCACTTCCGTGATAGTAGGATGTATAGACTCCGTTTCCGTGATAAATTCTCACCATGTTTCCTTCTCCCCAGTTAGACCAACCAATGTAGTCAATAACACCAGATGCTGCAGCAAGAATTGGACAACCGTATGCTCCAGACAAGTCCACGCCGTTATGCCATGGTAAGTAACCTCTACTAAATGAGTATCCTCCACAAGCACCCATAGGGTTAATAAAACTAATACCAGCTAGTACAGAAACATCTACAGCAGGTCCTGTGTAATAGTAATATGTAGCTGACTGTTGAACCGGAACTGGTTTTGGAGGAATGTCTAATTTACCGCCTGGAATTAGAATAAGACTTGTTGGTGTAAGTTTAAATTCAGGTGCTAATAACTGATTAACCTCAATAACCTGGAATCTATCTCCGGATGTCTTTGCAAGTACTGAATCTACTGTATCGCCTTCTTGAACTTGATAAAGAACCCCATCGATCTCTGGAATTACAAGCTTAGCGCCAGCATCTATAGCTTCTGTATAGTAATCTATTGAAGGATTAGCCCATTTTATAGTGTCTGTTGAAACTCCATACTTTTCTGCAATCGATGGCACAGTATCGCCGTACTCAATAATATATTCATTTACTCTGAAGTTAAGAGAACCACTAACAGTAATTTGAGTTTCAACAAATGCTCCTTGCTGTAATGTGTCTACATTCTGATATTCAATCCCACTTTCGTAGGAAATCTCAGAATTAGCTGATAACGAAACTCTTGCATTTAAACCCGTGGCAAATACGACTACAGTTATACCAACAATAGCCGAATGGATAAGCTTTTTGTATAAAGTACTTCTACCCCAGTGGGAACGGGCGATGATTTGGGATTGTTGTCTTTTAATCTCAAAGATAACCTTCTCCCTTAAACTAGGGTGCGATTGTTCTTTTTGTTTAAATTCCATAGTAAGTAATATTATACAATGAAAATAGGGTTTGAGCTATGTTACCAGGATTTCGGGCCAACAGCGTTTGAAGAACACCCCTGTCACTTCATGACATCCCCTCTTTTCCCGCATCAAGTGCGGGATCTAAAGGGAAAGGTGTTATTAGAAACTTTCGTGAAGTGTTGCTAAGAATTCTTCATTATTCTTAGTCTTTTTGATTCTGCTAATAAGCATTTCTGCGGGATTTGCGTTAGTTTCTGATTTGATAGTATCTAACATTCGTACAACTCTCCAGGTTTGAGCTAATACCTCTGGTGTTAATAGTTTATCCTCGTTTCTAGTATATGATTGAGTAACGTCTATTGCTGGGTAAATTCTCTTTTCTGCAAGTTTTCTGTCTAATTTAACTTCCATGTTTCCTGTTCCTTTGAACTCTTCGAAAATAACTTCATCCATCTTAGAACCTGTATCAACCAAAGCAGTAGCAATGATGGTTAAGCTTCCTCCATTTTCCATGTTTCTAGCAGCTCCGAAGAATTTCTTTGGTGGGAAAATAGCTACAGGGTCGAAACCTCCCGAAAGAGTTCTTCCAGATGGCGGCGCAATGATGTTGTAAGCTCTTGCAAGCCTCGTAATACTGTCCATTAGCACTACAACATCCTTTCCATATTCAACAAGTCTTTTAGCTCGTTCTACGGCCATTTCTGCGATTTTTGTGTGATAATCTGGTGCTTCATCAAAGTTTGCGGCAATAACCTCTCCTTTTACGAATCTTTGTAAATCAGTAACCTCCTCAGGACGTTCTCCAACTAAAATTACCATCAAATGAATTTCAGGGTGATTTTTTGCAATTCCATCAGCAATGTCTTTTAATAACCAAGTTTTTCCTGCTTTAGGTGGAGCAACAATCATTCCTCTTTGTCCCTTTCCGATTGGACACAGTAAGTCGATTAACCTTGTAGAAAGAACATGTTGAGTAGTTTCTAGTTTGATTTGTTGATCAGGATAAATAGGTGTTAGTTTTTGGAAGAAAGCTCTGGATAAAGCTTTTTCTGGGCTCATATTATTGATGGCCTCTACTTTTAGTAAACTTAAATATCTTTCTCCTTCTTTTGGAGGTCTTGCCTGACCTGAAATTAAGTCTCCTTGTCTTAGGTTAAATCTTTTAATCTGTGATCCTGATATATAAACGTCATTTTCTCCAGGAAGCATTGTAGGGCTTCTTAAGACGCCGTGTGAATCTTTAATAATTTCTAAGAAACCTTCTGCGAAGATATTACCTCCTCTTTTAGTTTCTTCAGCTACGATAGCCAAAATTAGATCAGATTGTTGAATGTCTTGATTATTAGGGATGTTGAGTTTCTCTGCCAGCGTTCTAAGTTCTACTAACGATTTTTCTTCTAAGTCATGTATACTTGTCGATTTTGAAATTGAGTCTTTCTTTGTTGGCATAAAATTATTGAAATAAATTACTAAATATTTGTGTTGTGGGAAAAGGGATTTTTTATAGTATATCAGGTAACTATGAGGGTGTTAGTACAAGCCTTGAAACTTTAATAAAATAGAAGCGCTATTAGTTAATCCGAGAGTCCAGTAAGTCAATTACTTACGCAATTGTGTACGCGAACCAGACTCTGGGATCAACCAACAACAAGTTAAACGGCTTATCCAAAAGTCCAGTAAGTCAATTATTTGCATAATTGTGCACGCGAACTAGACATTGGGATCAGCCATCTATCTTCTATTTTTTAAGGTTCTAACATTATTATACCCTATAATCTTCGCGTGTCAAGTCCTATAGTAAACTTCACAGGGGGTACAAAAGTAGCCTTTCACTCTACCAGCAAATGATTATCAAGGATAGCCGGAATGAGCTATAAAAAATCCTTGCAGGAAATGGTTTAGGAAATATTAATAAAAAGTCTAGCGAAAATAGAACTTTTCGACTATCGTGAAGTTATCCACATGAAACTAACTAAACGTAACAGTTGAGTCTTTTAGGGAGGCTTTCACCTCTACTAATCCTTGTCGTTTTTTATCTAGACTTAAGCTGATAAGATGCTCTGCCAGTTTGTTTTCTAGCATTTCTACAACCTGTCGCTGTATGTTTCTTGCACCGTATTCCTTGCTGTAGCCCAGCTCACTTAGCTTTTCTACAACATCCTCGTCTACAGAAAGTCGAATTCCCTTAGATAATAGCTTAATCTTCGTCTCTTCCACTACTAATTTTGTTATTGATCTTGCATCGTCTTTGTTTAGCCCACGGAAAACGTCTACTGAATCTATTCTATTAATCAATTCAGGCCTTAGTGTTTCTTTCAACCTTTCTATAATATTCTCCTTCATGTCGTCGTATGCTCGATCGAATCCGGCCTGATCGTCGCCTACCGAAACGTTGAATCCTAATCTGGTATCGTTAGACA
>CAZYSE010000042.1:0-5740 GCA_964650085.1 uncultured Candidatus Saccharibacteria bacterium
ATGGATTACTATCCTATATTTCGCTAGTTGAAGAAAATCAAATAACCAACCCTAATGCTTCTTTAGATGGTGCAAAAAGTATTTTAGAATCAATTTCAAAAACAATTTTAGCTGATAAAAATGTTGAATTTAAAAAAGCGAATGTACTTCTCTTCAAAGCTAAAGGACGAAAATAACTTTAGAATTAAGTTTGCTGATAGAGACGAAATCGACAAAGGGGGGATCGGAAAAGCTATTCAAAATTTAATTTTAAATCTCATATCGGAGCTTGATCCAATCTATCCTAACAGCATTTTCGTGGTAGACGGCCAATTTGCTCATCCTTTTACCAAAAATACTATCAAGGAAAAGAAAGCAGATATGAATTATTACTCTGTGGGAGCCGCCTCTATACTAGCAAAAGTAGAGAGGGATTTAGTTATGTCTCAATATCATAAAATTTATCCTTCGTATAATTTCAATAGGAATAAGGGATATGGAACTAAAGGACATCAGAATGCTTTGAAGGAATTTGGAGTCACTGATTTGCATAGGAGAAGTTTCAAGCCAGTAGGAGCAACAGAAAAGCTGTATTTAATAGTTTGAGTTCAAATACGGAGATTTGAACTCGCCATCCCGGAGATTTGAACTTGTCACCCCGGAGATTTGAACTCACTTCATTATAAATGTAATATGGTGTTAGAAATATCACTTTTTTATGACTTTAAGACTACCAGTTCTTTTTTTGATTGTGTCGGGCATTTTTTTTGTATTTTCTTCCATACACCTCACAAATCAAACCTCGATAATTAATACAGACTTTACAAAAAACTACTGGCTTCATCCCAGTAATCCAGCTCTGAATAGTTCTTACATCGAAAAGACAATTATTGGAGGAATACAAGATTCGGAATACGTAGAAAACTCAATCAGAATAACGATTTCTGACGGGACAGAGCAGAGAGATTTTTTAATTCCAGAAAGCTTAAGAGGAAAATACCTAGAAGGAATTAAAGTCACTGGGAGAATTATTATCACCCAGGCTGAGTACGCAGATGGGACAACAGAAATTTTAGATATTAATTTCGAATCTAGTGAGAACTAATATTTTAATTCTTGTAGCAACTGCATTGAGTCTCTTCTTTGTTGGTGCAGGTGTTTCAAACCTCCTGAAGATTAATTTCACACAGGAGCTCGATACTATGGCTAACAAAACAGTACTTGTGTACAATATTAAAAGGGAGCAGTTTGATTATACGTGGGAGAACGGCGTGGGAACTATTCACATTGGGGATCAACTTGTAAATGTCTATATAAATCCAGACATACTAACAACAAATTCTGGGATAAATATAGTTGATACTACATTGGTCTTAAAAGAGACCTGTTCAACAATTCAGATAAAGATTGATTTAGAACTGGCAAAAATAAATAATAACCTAGTATCAGGGTTTTTTGACGACAATTTCAAACCACTTAATATTATTAAGGAATTTAAATGCATTTAACGGGTAAGTTTTTAACAACTTCAATTGTATTAGTAGCTCTACTAATACCTTTAACATTTACTAAACCAGTAAGTGCAGAGCCGTTATGTTGTACAGGTTCAAATTTAGACCCAGTCTTATCGTGCATCGACTCAAATATTTGTGGAGCTAGTGAATGTGCTTGGATCAACTGCTTCGTTTGCAATAGCAATAATTATGGTTCAACATGCGGTCCAGGAGATGAAGGTACGACGGTCTACAGTGCGTTTGGTTGTAGACCTAAAACTGTTTGTTCGGACGGTACACTCACTTGCGGCTCTTGTTCGGGGGGAGGTGGCACAGGCGACCCACCAGACCCGCCACCAGGATGTAATAATCCAGGTAATGTGACTTTTGGAGGTAATCCCCTAGTGGCACCGGCAAATAATTCTGTTGGGCTAAATCCGCTTAGAGTCCAGTTTCAATGGAATAGAGTAGCAAGTGGTTCAACAGCCAACGGTGTGGACTGGGGCCAGGTAAATAACTCATGCATAAATCAAACTAGAACATATACTATCTTTACTAAGAAGGTAACTCCCGCCACTACGTGTTCATCTGAGGATCGAAGTACATTCTTTGCGCTTCACAGCGTCTCATATTCTGCTGGAGGAAATGATCCAATGAATCTCTCAGTAAATTATACCGACCTAAACTTAGACTACGGCGCAACCTACTGTTGGTTTATTCGAAAAGCAAATTCCAACTCGCAGGTTTTCTCGCCAATTAGAAAGTTCTCCACAGATGCTAGGCCAATTTTGACAGCAACAAGAATTGTAAATCCAAGGAACAATTCTATCGTACCTACTTGTGGTGCAGACATTCGAAGAATAGGAAAATACACAGCTTCCAGTTCAATAATTCACAACCCAATCGACATTGAAGTAACTTGGGTAGATCCAGATTCTGTAGGAGATTTTAAAAATATATATCTTGCGTTTATACCTACAGAAACAAGTGGAGGCGAGGCTACACGTCTGGACGAGTCAGCCATTCAAACTAAAATTCAAAATAGAAGAACGCTAAATGCAAGGTACACAATTGATAACACACTTTCGGTAGAAAATCTGTCGACTTCTAATTTGACAGGTTCGTATACTCCAAATGCTAATTCTGGTGATATAACTAATAACATTGATGGTAATGCGATAATTTTGGGAATTGGATCTGCAACCAATGTAACAATTACTAACAATCCAGACAGTTCAAGGACAGTTGTAGCCAACTTTAGAATTCAAATTAACGATAACTTTCCTAACAACAACACTAATCCACTTAGCGCATTCTTCAACTATTACAATCTTTATTCAATGTTCATATTTACTCGATCTAGAGTCAACGGACAAGGTCAGACAGTGGTAACAGATTATGCTGGAGATATTAACCAGAACAATGTTAGTAATACATTAAGATACATGCGAACAAGCCAAACTCTGTTTATTGATACGACTTCACCGACCCCAACTATATCAACTGCACCTAATGGAGACGGCTCATTTAACATAACTTGGAGAGCTGCAGATAATTTAGGCTTGGGCCCAAATAGTACGTTCTTAACAACAGTACATTCGAATGTAGCTGGAGATGCTTTACAGGAAAACTACCCAACTGGTGGAACAGTTAACCCAGTACCGACGGCATTACCAGCGGTTTCAAACTTGTCCGCTTACCTTAGTTTAGTTAACGGTGTTAACTTCACAAGAGCTTACAGAGATCAGAATTTGGGTGTGAATAGCAACTTCACATTCGGATTAGACATCCAAGATTTATCTTGTAACCGTGGCGACTTCCAACTAACAGTCACAGGTTTGCCAAGTCCATGGGTTTCTGTATTCAACAGTAATGCATCTATCGGTAATGTTTTAAGTGGATCAACAATTCCTCAGATTGCTGGATATAGTCAGCTGTTCAACATTGAAGATGCAGCAGATGTTAGACAGCCGTTCACAACGGCATACGCATTTATTTTAGGTAGTAACTCTTTACCATCTGCGTACATTTCGTATAGAAGCCTGTATGTTCCTACTTACGATGATTTAGGCTTAGAACCACCCCAAGGCTCTAGTTGGTACGCATATTTCCTAGATAAAGTGCAAAATTCTTCAACGCCAGCAACGACAAGAGCAGGATTTACAACTACAACCCCAGGAACACTATCCTCAACTGCACCGTTATCAACAACTTTAGGTGCTGCTGTAGGCGAAAAGAGAAATTATATTATCAATGGGAATGTAATTTTAAACAGAAGAACCAATTGTAATATGCGATCTATTTTTGTAATTTCTGGTAACCTAACTATTCACTCAGATTTCCAAATTACCGAAAATGGATCTGCAACAATATTCAACGGCTGCATTTTTGTAGTGCAAGGTACAGTTAGCATGATTAACTACACTCCAACCGCCTCTCGAACTAAATATCCAATAACTGGACAACACTTAACTTATGGGCTATTTGAGGCAAGTATTTTTGCAGATGGAAATATTTCAATCAGCAGGTCTGGTCCAACACCTTTAGGAACTTTCTTAGTTGGAAACATAACTACAAGAGGAAATATTACTAATTCCGCTACATTTGAAAATACCGATAACCTTTCAAAACCATCGTTCTTGGTATACGCAGATCCAAGGTATCTGATGACATTCATGAATGACTTGGGTAGATTTGCTTATTCGATTAGAGAAGAGGGAGTGGCGCCTTAATCTACTTCAGCAATAGATTTGATTTCTTCCATTTGTTTTCTAAGATCTTTTAAGATTTGTTCTATTGCTTTTAAACGTGAAGAAACTTTGTAGTCTTTTGGATCATTACTTAAGAAGTAAGTAATTGGCTTTCGGAATATCTCTGCAATTTGAATAAGTTTATCAATTGGAGGTGCGATTCTTCCTGATTCGTATCCACTAATAGTTTTATCAGAAACCCCTAACGAAACTGCTACCTGAAGCTGGGACATTTTAGTCTCCACACGTGCTGTTTTTATTTTTTCTCCAATCTCTTTTATTAAATTATCTTTCCGTTTCTCCTCTTCTTGGTAGTCGTATGCCATATGTAGGGTATAATCTCTGTAGGATTTTACACAAAATAGAGAAAATATTATAGTAGAAAAAATGGAAAATAATGAGATCAACAAATTGCATCGGGACGATTTAGGTAGGATTTCAGGTCTATTTTTAATAGATAAACCTGTTGGAATTACTTCACACGACGTTGTAGATAAAGTCCGAAGAATATTAAAAACGAAACAAGTTGGACATGCGGGAACGCTCGATCCATTCGCATCGGGCCTGCTAATAATTCTCGTGGGCAAATACACAAAAAAATCTGATGAATTTATGGGTTTTGATAAAAGCTACTTAGCAGAAGTGGCCTTTGGAATTTCCACTGATTCCCACGACCCAGAAGGTAAAATACAAGGCGACATGGACCCTATGAATCATTACACGCGGATTGACGAGTTTAGAGATGATGTAGATAGAACAGCCAAAGAGTTCGAAGGAAATTCGATGCAGTCAGTTCCTGTCTATAGCTCCGTAAAAGTGAATGGTGACAAGCTAAGAGAATTGGCACGAAAATACGATAAGTTTGAGATTGAAGATGGCGAAACTGCTCAAAAAATAACATTTTCTTCAGATAACTCTGTAAAAGAAGTAACAGTTAACAAAAGGGAAATCACTTTATCGAAGATTGAAGTAGTTAGTTACGACGAAAAAACTTTTGAAGTAGAAGGAAATCAAGTTACTAAACATGTCGCAACCATTGATGTAAGTTGCAGTAAAGGTACTTACATAAGGCAGTTAGCGTATGATCTTGGCAGAAAAATAGGTGTCCCAGCGATGTTAATTAATTTAAGGAGAAAGAGAATAAGAGATTACAAAGTAGAGGATGCATTAAAAGTAGAAGATTTGATAGAAGTGGTAAAATCTTAATACCCAATATCCAATATCCAATATCCAATACCCAATACCCAATATCCAGTCCAATTTCTAATCTCCAAGTTCTAATTGGGGGCTACCAAGCTCCGGAAGAACCTCCACCTCCTCCTCCACCAGAGAATCCACCGAACGAACTGCTAGAGCCACTCCAGCCGCTTCCAGAGGTATTGCTTACACTTGCACCCAACGTTTGAGGATTGAATGAAGAAGAAAGATTTCCTAACGAGTTTGCAAGATAAATTGCATTGAAAGTAGAGAAGTTTCCTTCAAGCCATTCAGGTTGATGATTGTATAAATCCTTGAATT
>CAZYSE010000042.1:5750-9597 GCA_964650085.1 uncultured Candidatus Saccharibacteria bacterium
AGGATTGAATGAAGAAGAAAGATTTCCTAACGAGTTTGCAAGATAAATTGCATTAAATGTTGAGAAGTCACCACCTTCAAGCCATTCTGGCTGATGGTTGTATAAGTCCTTAAATTTCTCTGCCCATTCTTTTTCAACATCAAATACCATTGCATAGGATAGGTATTTCTCGAATTCTTCAGGATCTAATCCTTTTAATCTAAACCTCTCTGCTGTGTATAAGTACATCTTGAAACCTTGAAGGTGATTGTAAATTTTACTTCCAGCCTCTGTTTTAGAAGGCATATGTCTTGCAATAAAAGCGATAGATATTCCAAAAACCAATAGCCAAATTCCAGGAATAAACAGGAATATCACACCGATTAAGCTAGTTAGAATAAACGAGCCGCCAATAAATAACACAATTCCAAGCATGCATAAAAGCACAGAATATCCTGCGTATTTGGCTCGCGTCATTTGAGGGGAAGAATTAAAGTAACCTAGGCTTACTAATTCTGTATAACTTTCTTCGATCAATTTCCTATATTTATTAGCCCTTGATGTAGAAGGAGTTCTAAGTGAAGAAGTTGTAACGGAATACTCGCCAGCAAAAATTAAAGAAATTATGTCGTTCTCTTTTGTACTTAAGTCCGCATATTTAGTTTCATCTTCAACTCGCGTAAGTGTGAAATCATTTTTACTTTCCTCTTTAATTTTGATAATACCTCTGACTGCAAGGTCTACAACTGTTGCTGAAATCATTTTATTTTTAAACTCTTCATAGAACAGATTGCTTGCAAGGTAAGGTCGTATGCCTTCTGGTGGTGAGAAGAGAGGAATAATTGTTTTTAACGGATTTTTGTCTCTTCCATTCTTATCGTAAATCCAGTATGCAAGAAACGCAGCTAAAGGCAATGATAGACAGCAGAGTAGAAGAAATATATTAGTGAAGAAAGTAAACAGACTCATAAAAGGAGTGGCTGCTAATGCAACAGTTCCTAAATCTAAAACTTGTCCCGATACTAATGTAATTGGTATCTCCAAATCTTCATAACCAAAATGAGAAACGCGAAGTAGAAAATCTCCTGCTGGTAAATAATCAGCGATTCCATTCCAGTCATCAAAAGTTAAGTCATCAAGTTCTACAAGAGTACCGATTGAAGGAGCTAGGTCCATTTTTAAAGTTGCTGGCAGATCAATCTCACCAGCGTTAAATCTATAAGCGACGGTAAAGTTGCTGTAGTCGCTGAGACCGTCAATATCTACTTGGACAGTGTTGTTTGAGTAAGTAGTGTCGGCATTGTGTGAGAATATGTCAAAAAACTGGAAGTCATCTCTTCGTATTGGAGAGGGTAGTGTAATTCTAATTCTAGAATTCTGAGTGTAACCTCCACGTGATTCTGGAAGAACATTCCAATAGAAATATGTACCTTCATCTAAATTGCCTAAACCGCCATAAACTTTGTATTTGATAGTCCAGCCTTCTTCATAATCCGTAACAAATCTCCCATCTGCGAACAATTCTCTCTCTATCCTTAGGAATTTCTCATTTGTGTCTTCATTTTCATATGTATAGAGTGAATATTCATCGTCGCTTAGAACATTACCATTTGAATCTTTAACTTCTAAAATCTCCAAGTTTCGAAACCCTCCGCAAGTTTGAGACCCTACCGTACAAAAATTATCTGTTGGAATATCTCTTCTTAGGCCGTGAAATTCCCCATCAATAATTAAATTTGCTGATTCTTGAACCGTGAATGTAGAGTCTTTATCAATAACGATATCTACATTGTAAAATTCATACCGAAAAACTGGTGCAGCTTCTACAGTAGCGCCAAATGTAAAAAAGAATAAGAAAAAAGAAAGAATCCCTACAATTATTTTCATAAAAAAGTTATTATTACAATAATACTAACATAATATATATTTATTAATAAGATCATATGGAGGAAACAAAGACTACAGAAGTTGTGTCGGAAGCTAAGGCAGATAAGCCAGCAGGGACAACTACTACAACTACAAAGGTTGAGAAGAAAGGTTCAAATAAGATGCTTTGGATTATTTTAGGAATTGTTGCCTTGATTATTATTTGCTGCTTAGTAGTAGTAGGAATCTGGTATTTCTTTGTAAATAGAGCTGCGGATACTCTAAATAATCTTGCTGATAACTTTCCTAATACAACAACTACCACAGGTGGAAACAACAACAATGGTTCTACAGGATCAAATAACAATGGTTCATCAACCGGGGATACTAACAATAATACAGGAGGTAGATTTGGTGTAAACATCGTTGATGTAAGACAAGATGCAAACGACTTAGTTATCACTATGGATATCAAAAATAATGGTTCTGATTCAACAACATTCAGCACATTGCTTTTCCTTTCATTAGTAGATGAAGAGGGAAATACTATGTCACAGAACTTCTTCTATTCTTTAGATGAAAACGAAAGATTAGATAAAGTAATTGAAGGCGGTCAAACAATTAGAGGTAGAATTGCCTACTATATTGATGGAAACCCATCTAACTTAACTCTTGAAGTAAGAGATAATTTATTTGACGATTCTCCATTAAGATTCGAATTATAAGACTAAATTGAATTTAAACCCCTGTAGTGAGCGAGCCTCAACTGCAGGGGTTTTCTGTTCTTAAGAAAATAAGGGCTACTCATTCAAAATTTCCAACTTTTTTGTTAAACTTATTGGCGTTATATGTTGTCCTAAGTAAATATAACAACTCTTTATGCTGACGTGGCTAACTGCTCGAGAGATTCGAAATGAGACCTGAGCAAAGCGAAGGATCGAATGAAGAAGATCTTAGTCCTACGAAACATAGTGGAGTAGGAGTATACGCTTTTAGAAATGTTAAGATAGGTAAGAATTTTATGCTGACGTGGCGGAACTGGTATACGCGCTAGTCTTAGGAACTAGTACCGCAAGGTGTGAGGGTTCGACTCCCTCCGTCAGCAATTAAAACTACACACTCTTCACTTAAAGATCACATTAACATCGTTGTAACTGGGAGGAGAAGTCCCAAAGGGATCACTTTGTGACCTGTCCTCGTAGCTCTACGAAGCTTTAGCGAAGTTGAGCGTAGGGGAACTCCCTCCGTCAGCAAATTTTCGACAGAAAATTTGCTTAACCTTCATCCTGTAAAATCTTCACTTAATCAATTGTGTCTTTACTCAACTTAAAAAACATGCTCCTCAGGTGTAAAAATGGCTAAAATTCATATCAGCAATAGCGACACCCTACACCCATACGCCCTCGTTTCCTTGCAATTAGCTTGACAACGTAGAATAATGTTACTAGATAAGCTTTTTTATTTGTTAACTTGTCGTAATGGATCAAGAAAATAATAAGGGAATGCTCATGGCTATAATTATAGGAGCGATTCTCGTTATAGTTATACTCTTCCTGCTTACTCAAAACAACAATACACCAGATCCGAACGAATCTAGTACAACTACCACAACAACAGGAAACGCTGATAATAATGAAGACACAGATGAAGACAATACATTCTTGACCACCTTCAATCTTTTGGAACAAAACGATTCAGGCCAAAATGGAACAGTAGTTCTTACAGAAATAGGAAACCAAGTACAAGTAACAATAAATCTATCTAACCCTAACCCAGCTCCTGAGCCAGCACATATTCATGTAGGAAGGTGTCCTAATCCAGGCGAGGTAGTGCATCACTTATCGGACGTTGTAAATGGAACTTCGGTAACATTGCTAGATACAACTCTTGCTAGCTTAAACTCGCAAGGGGACTTAGCGGTGAACATTCATAAATCTGCAGCTGAATCTGGTATTTACTATTCTTGTGGTAATTTAGACTTATAAGAAAAATGAACTTGGCC
>CAZYSE010000043.1:0-9181 GCA_964650085.1 uncultured Candidatus Saccharibacteria bacterium
AATCTTGAATCTTGAATCTTGAATCTTGAATCTTGAATCTTGAATCTTGAATCTTAAATCTTGAATCTTTTATCTTTTTATTTTTCAGCCGTAGGCTGTAGTTATGGAAATTCCAGACAACACTTTTGATTACGAACTTATTGACGCTGGAGAAGGCGAAAAGCTCGAAAGATGGGGAGAGTATTTCTTACGTCGACCAGATCCACAAGCAATTTGGAACCGAAACCCAGATGTAAATTGGGATAGTTATGACGCTATTTACGAACGAAGCGAAACTGGCGGAGGGCATTGGGTTAATAACGGAATGCCTGAAGAGTGGTTAGGAGATTTCGAGTTATTCACGATGGTAATTAGACCTACAGCTTTTAAACACACAGGCGTTTTTCCAGAGCAGATGGTTAATTGGAGGTACATAATTAAAAGAATTAAAGAAAGCAGAATTCAAGATTTCAGAATGCTTAACTTATTTGCATATACAGGCGGAGCGACCCTTGCTGGATTAAAAGGAGGAGCAAATGTAGTTCATGTAGATGCTTCCAAAGGTATGACAGCAGTAGCGAAGAGGAATTCCGAAATTTCAAAATTAAATGATAATAATGTTAGATTTTTCGTAGACGATGTTATCAAATTTGTTCAAAAAGAACAGAGGAGAGGAAACAAATACCATGGAATAGTAATGGATCCACCAAAATTTGGACGAGGAGCGAACGGCGAAATGTGGGAAATTGAAAAAGACTTGAGCTTTCTATTAGAAGACATTAAAGGAATACTTGCTGAAGATTTCAATTTTTTAATCGTCAATTCTTACGCGAACGAAATCAGTCGTTACTCCGTAGAAAACATTCTCAAAGATCAAATAAAAGGTGGAAATGTTTATTCAAGTGAAATCGGATTGCCACTAAAATCCAGACCAGAAATGATTTTACCTTGTGGGAATTACGTAAGATGGGAATCAAAGTAGTTTACGAAGACAAAGATTTAATCGCAGTAAATAAAGAGAGTGGAGTTTCTGTACAAGATTCAGCATCAAATCAGCTAAGCTTGCAGGAGGAGATTCAAGAATACATCAAAGAAAAAGACAATAAACCAGGCAACGTTTTCATTGGAATTATTCAACGGTTAGATACTAATGTAGAAGGTATTATTGTTTTTGCAAAAAACTCCAAATCAGCTTCAAGGCTATCCGAACAAATTCGAGACAAAACATTTAAGAAATCGTACGTTTTAGTCACTGATAAAGCGATTCAAGCGGATAAGGGCACAATGGCAGATAGAATAGAAAAAGATGAGGAAAATTTGAAGGCAGTTGTTTCAAAGGATGAACCGAATGCAAAGTTGGAATACAAGTTAATTTCTAAACGAGGTAACTTAAACTTGTATAAAGTAAACCTGTTGACCGGAAAATTTCATCAAATTCGAGCCCAGTTTGCCAGTAGAGGCGCTCCATTACTCGGAGACTTGAAATATGGCAGTAAGGTGAAATTAGACAGGAAAATAGCTTTGTTTGCAAATCAAATTGAGTTTATTCATCCTAGAGAAAAAACAGAAATGGTATTTTCAGAAATACCAGACATTAATATTTATCCTTGGAACGCTTTTATTACAGAACTTAAGTCTTTGTAGTTAAACTCAAATCCTTTGTCTACAAGGACTTTAGGATAAACATTACTTCCAGTTACTAAGTAATCAGCAACTTCACCTAGAGCCAGTTTAGAAGCCCAAACAGGTACTGGGAATGTGAATAGAGGTGTGTAAATTTTTCCTAAAATTTTGCTTAATTGTTCAAACGAAATAGCTTCGGGAGATGAGGCATTAACTGGTCCTGTAATTTTCTGGTCGAGTATAAATTTAAAAATCCTAATCAGATCCTCGATGTGAATCCAGCTAAACATCTGTTTACCTGGTTTTATTAACGTACCAACATTCATTTGGTACGATTGGAGAAGTTTAGGTAATGCTCCTTTCTTTCTATCTATCACGATTGCGGTTCTAACTAGCGCAACTTTGCAATTTGCTTTTGTAGCTTCAGTCTCCCAATCTTTACATAAAGTGCTTAGGAATGAGGTTCCATTGCTATCTTGCTCTGTAACCACCTTTTCGCTCAGTCCACTTTCATAAAAGCCGGTAGCGGAGCTGTTTATGAATATTTCGGGTCTCTTATCCAGTGAATTTATAGTATCAACAACTAACCTTGTTGTGTCGATTCTTGATGATCGTATCTCCTTTTTTACCTTCTCATTCCACCTTGTGGAGTATATGTTCGATCCCGCTAAGTTTATTACAGCATCGGATTCCTCTAAAGTCTCTTTCAAATTTAATGGATTGAGGGGAATAATTCTAAGCTGATCGGTTTCTAAATCTTCGTACTTTGTAATATCTCGCACAAATAGAAACACTGTATGTCCATCTTCGAGCAAAGATTTATAAAGTTTTCGTCCTATTAAACCTGTTCCTCCTACAATTGCTATTTTCATCTAGTTACTAAAGAACTAAGAACTAATATTAACCCAAAAACTACTCTGTAAATTCCGAAGAATTTTAAGCTGCCTGTTTGAAGAAAGTTCAACATAAATTTAATCGCAAAATTACCTGCGAGGAATGAAGCAATAGCTCCCGCTAAGTAAACATAAATATTTTCAGAGTTAAGTGAGTTCGAAGAAATTATATCGTATAGAGACTTAACAACCGCGCCACCGATAATTGGAATACCCATCAAAAATGAGAATTCTGCTGCAGATACTCTAGTTAGCCCGACAAGTTGACCTGACAGTAGTGTAATTCCTGATCTTGAAACTCCACGAACGAAAGCCAGTACCTGAGAAAATCCAATGATTAAAGCTTTTCCATAACCGATTTGGTAAGCAGCTTTCGCGCCGTTCAAAATTCTGTTTTCGATTAAGAATAAGAATCCTACAAATATCATTGGAATAGCTACTAAAAGTGTTGCTTCGCTACTAGATCGGACATTGTAGAACTCGTCAATTATGTTGCTTAGAAGTAGACCTAGTACTGCTGCTGGAATTACAGAAATTATAATATTAACAATAGTTTTAAAGTCTTTTGCCTCTTTGTTGTTCACTTTCCCGCGTTTTTTAGCATATTCAAAAACAACAAGAATGTATCTTAAGATTCTTCTTCTGAAGAAATATAGTAGGGAAAAAAGTGTTCCTACATGGATAAAAGATATGAAATCGGAATAGTTTAAGCCTAATGTATCCCAGCCGAGAAGAGTAGGGACAGTGTAGATATGACCGGAACTAGAGACAGGTATAAACTCAGTTAAACCTTGGATAATACCTAAAATAATGGCTTGAATTACTGTCATAAGAAAAACGTGTTCTAAAGATTATAGCAGGTATTTTCGATATTTATGAAGGTAGAGGCTCTAGAAATGCTTGTCAAAATTTGCTGACAACTGTATATTGACATGATATAATGTAACTAGTTATAAAAATATTATGAATAATGCAGCTCAAACTCCAGATTGGTTGAATGTTTCGGATGATGCTACTGAAGTTCCATTCGATTTCGAAGGTTTCACTGATGAAGAAAAGGCAAAAATTACGGCAGAGATTGCAGCAGCAACAGGAACGCCATGGTTACAAGATACAAAGAAAGATGAATCTGAAGATACTAAAGAAACTCCTGCATATAATGTTAAAGCTGAAGAAGATGCTGTTCTCGCAAGGTTCATGGCAAAAGACCCAGATGCAATTAACGATCCAGTACTTCGAGGAATGGCTTTTAGGGCTTACTTAAGATATCAAGGAAAACACGGTAAGCTAAACAATCGATTTGGAGAGGATGCAAAAGTTTAAGTTGAAATCATAAATCAAGCATAAAATGCCCCGAATAGGGGCATTTTTATTCGCGCTCGATATTGCTGTGATATAATCAAATAGTTACAGAATATACAATGGAAAGTAAACCAACTGCAGATAATAACGAGTTCCCAGAGCTTACTTATTTCTTAGGCGATATTATGCCTAACGGAGAAGTCTACGGAGGCGATCAGTTCACGCCTAAGAAGATTATCCCTCGTGCCAAGGTTATTCCAGTAGTTGAAGCTCCACCTAAACCAAACAAAGCAGTGTCAGGAAATGAAGAAGCAAAGCAGCCTGAACGAAATGAGCCAATAAAGTTTCCTTGGTTTGAAGAAATGCTAAAAAAAACTAATCCGAACGAAATGTAGACTAGTCAGTTTTGTTGAACTGCTAACTTATCCTCGTTACATAAACACCAACCTCTTTAATCTTCTAAAGATCTTTCATGTCCAAGCGATTTGTCAATGACATTAGGCGACAACCCGACTTTCATTATGATAGTATATGAAACACTATTTTTTTATTTTTTCGCTATGCAAGCTAGTATTGATGGAAAATCCAGACTCAACTCACCAATGGATAGTTGGGCAGAAACTATATTATTGAAAGCTTCATCAACTCCCGAAGATGATGATTACGAAACGAGAGAGACGCCAGTGTACCTAGGTGACTTACTATCTGCGCCACATGCACCAATTTTTGTAGAGGACGAGTTAAACTCATGGGTAGACACTTTTATTGCTGAACATAAAAACGGGATATTCGGTGAGGATGATTTAGAAATCGCGAATCTAGTACTTAAAGCTATTGCAGGGACACAAGAAGAAATACTTTCTGGCGAGTCAGCTAAAAGAATGTTGCAAATGGTAATAACAAGAGCTTTAAGGGCAACACATCAAGAAGCGCTAATGATCGAACGACCAAAGCAATTTGTAAAATTAGATGGGCTTGAATTCTAAGAATTCAACGGCAGATCGTGGATTGGAAGATCTGTAATTACGTCTTTCAATTCGATTTGGCCATCATCAATGTCTCTTATCATTTGAACTCGTCTTCTATGGCGAGCTTCATTTGAAAAAGGCGTCTCTAAAAAGGCTTTAAGAATTTCAATAGGGTCCTCACTTTTAAGATCTGCATCTAAACATAAAACGTTAGCGTTATTGTGTTCTCGAGATAACTTAGCAAGCTCAACAGAGTAGCAGTTAGCAGCATGAATGCCTTTAAATTTATTCGCTGTTATGCACACTCCAATTCCGCTTCTACAAATCAAAACTCCTAACGAATCCTCATGTTTTTGAACTGCTTCTGCAACTTTAATCGCATACACAGGATAGTCGTCTTCCATATCTAGTTCAATAGGACCTAAGTCTTCAAATTCGTAAACACCATCCAAAAGATTAATAATCTGGTTTTTTAGTTCGAAACCACCGTGATCCGAGGCAATATATACTTTCATGATAAAATCATCTTAACTAAAGTTCATTTTGCGACAAATGATTAAAAATTACCAGCATTCATTTATAACTTCCGAAAATATTAATGAGCGACATTGAGAAAATAAAATCGAAACTAGATATTGTAGAAGTAATTTCTGCGTATGGTGTAGATGTAAAAAGAGCAGGTAGTAACTTTAAAGCAAGTTGTCCATTTCATAGCGAAAAAACAGCTTCATTCATGATTAATCCCCAAATCCAGATCTTTAAATGCTTTGGATGTGGAAAAGGAGGCGATGCTATCAAATTTATCGAAGAGTTTGAAAAAGTCACATTTCCGGAAGCTATAAGAATTGCAGCAGAAAAAGCTGGAGTAGAACTCGAAAATACAAACTACACTAAAGATAAAAAAACTGAGGAAGAGAAGAAAAAAATCATCGAAGCAAATACAATTACAGCAAAATTTTATAATTATGTTCTTACAAAACTTTCCTCTGGCGAAGCGGGTAGAGCATACGCAACCAAACGAAAAATTGATTCTAAGCGAATCTCAGACTTTCTAGTTGGATACGCGCCAAAATCCTACATTGCGCTAAAAAATCAACTTCTGAAAAGAGGATTCAAAGAATCGGATTTAATCAAATGGGGCTTACTCGTCGAGCGAAATGGAAATTCAATAGATAAATTTCGAGAAAGACTAATGCAGCCAATAACGAATACCTACGGAGACATTGTTGGTTTCTCAGGACGATACATT
The DNA here is from genome assembly GCA_964650085.1 of uncultured Candidatus Saccharibacteria bacterium. Taxonomy (GTDB): domain Bacteria; phylum Patescibacteriota; class Dojkabacteria; order J137; family J137; genus KLAP211. The sequence goes on from CAZYSE010000043.1 coordinate 6,015, forward strand.
GGAACAAACAAGGATACTCCAAAATATTTGAACTCCCCAGAAACGCCTGTGTATAAAAAAAATGAAATGCTTTACGGCTTGTATCAAGGAAAAGATGAAATTAGAAAGAAAAAGTATTTGATTTTAGTGGAAGGCAATATCGATATTCTTTCATCTCACAGAGTCGATGTTCAAAATATTGCTGCGCCTCTTGGAACAGCATTCACATTAAACCAAGCTAAACTGATAAAACGTTTTGCAGATGTTGTTTACTTTAGTTTTGATACTGATAAAGCAGGAATAAAAGCGCTAGAAAGAGGAATAGAAATAGCTGAAAAAATCGGTTTGAAACATAAAGCCATCGATTTAACAGGGTTTCAGGACGCAGACGAACTAATCGTAAAAAGCCCTAATGAATGGCCCTCTCGTGTTTCAAAACCTTTGAATTCCATAGAGTATCTTTTCGAATATTACGCAAAGGAATTCGATTTAAGCGATCCTGATGGAAAATCTAGCTTTAGGGATTCGGTAATGCCTGTAATAAATTCGCTCTCAGATGAAGTTCAACAAAGTTACTTTATGAACAAGTTGGCAGAAATCGTTGGTGTGAAAGAAAACCAATTACAAAAAAGATTAAAACGAAATCCTCCTGTAGAAATTCAAGAGGAGCGAAAACCAGTTCCTCTTAACAAAGTAAAAGTAGAAGCAGAGGAATTTTTGGCCGCAATACTTATCCAAAATAAGCTTAAACCAAAGAAAGACTTTAATATTAGCGTTTTTGAACATCCAGATATCTATCGAATCATCGCTGATTACATTAATGATAAAGAAATAAAGGAAGGTGAGGGTTACGAGGAGTATGTGAAAATCATGACAGTAGACTTATCTTCAGTAAAAAATACCGCTGAAGAAGCTAATTATCGATATAAGTCGCTATACAAACTTCATCTAAAAAAAGTGCTAAAAGAGCTGTCTGCAGGTGGGGTAGAGGCAAACGAGATGGAAGAAATTACGAATGCAATAAACGATTTAAAGAATATTGATGCAGTAAAAATAATCTAAAAAATTGCAATAATTTAGGAGCCATAAGCTCCTAATCTAAAGTTCTCTTTGTGTAGTGATTATCTTCGTCTGCTAAATCTCTTGTTCTTTTCTATCTTAGTTGCACCAAATTCGTGAGCAACAGTAAGATTCTTTCGTCCTTTTAGAATTCTTCTTTTTAATACTTTTCTACCACCTACAGTTGCCTTTCTTGCTAAAAAGCCGTACTTTCTTATTCTTTTTATTTTACTTGGGTTATATGAGGGACCCATTGTCTTTGACATATTCTCTATTCGATTAATTAAGCTTGGGAATTATACCTTGCGGATTGTTTTTTTTCAAATTAATCTTACGCCACTACTAAATATCAGAAATAACAGGGCAGAATCATGATAGCATTAACCATTTAATAGACACTACAAAGTAGGTAAACTATAATTGGAATGAAATAGTTTTCAAAGAACCATGGATTTTCCAAAATTACTCGAAAAAAAACAGAAAAAAGAAGCTCGCAAATTGCCATGGACCTTTATTGGTTGGGCTATTTTGTTGCTAGCATTGCTTTTTATAGCAAGGCAAATTTCGCTTAATGCGGTAATCACTCCTGTGAATTTTGCGCCAAGATTAATTCCGAATGACTCTGTCGTATATAACGACAGTTCAATTATCAGAACTTCTGAATCTGTCAGTATTTTCCCCGGGTCTTTGGGTTCATCAAACAAAAAAGATAGACTTTTAAGAATAGTTGATCTAAATGGGGATCAAAAATATTATGTCTTCACTACGGATAGTACTGTCGTAGAAGCGTTTAATTTTTCTGCCGAGTTTACCAAGCTTAAATACTTATCCGGAATTGGTTATGCATTTAAGCTAGGGGATGGAATTTACCTTAATCAAGACGGAGTTGTAGAAAAAGTTTATATACAAAAAACTGACGAAACAATTGAGGATTTTTCGTACAACAGTTCAGAAAGAGCTTTTTACGTATTACTAAAACAGGCTTCACAGCGAACTCTTATTAGAATTGGTGCCTTTGGCGAACAAGAGCTCTTCATCCTAAAAAAGGAATACACTTCACCCATTAAATTACTGGATATTTCAGGAAACGTCACTATTCAAGACAGCTTAAAGGTTTGCACAATTTTAGACATGAATAACAAGGTCGAATTATTAAGCGACTGCATTAATACCAAACAAAATGAGACGGGTATAAACTACTACTTAAAATCTAATACTGTTGTTTCATATAATCTAAATTCGCTTTCGGAAGCTGCAGTGTTTGCGCTAGATTCAGGCATTCTTTATAACTTGATTCAGCATGAAGACGAGTTTGGAGCAGTATTTTCAAGAAGTGTAGTTTCTTTATTGACCACAGATTTTTTATACTTATCTCGTTTAGACCAAACGTTCGAACTCCCAGCAGGCTTTAAGATTGCAGACTTTTACACTATCGGTTCTCTCGTTTACATTACCAACGGAAAGATGCTTTTAGCACAGGATACGAGTCAACCAGTTTCATCTGGTCAAAGCAGTTGGCAGGTCGTAGAAAATGGGAGCGAAGCCGTTAATGTTGAATTCGTATATTAATTTTGATTTTAATAAGATCTATTGTATAATTGCAAAGATTTTTAGAAAACCAATATGACACATAATCTAATAAAAAAAGTTGATGACAAGTTCATGACTAAAAAGTTACCTGTTATTAAACCAGGACAGACTGTAGAAGTAGATACTATAATTCGAGACGGAGACAAAACTAGAATCCAGAAGTTCAAGGGATTAGTGATTGCTGTAGACAACGACAGATCAAGAAAAACATTCACAGTTAGAAAGGTTAGTTATGGGGTAGGTGTAGAGAAGATTTTCCCAGTGTACTCAACAAATATTTCAACAATCAAAGTAATCAAAGAAGAGCCAGTAAGAAGAGCTAAGCTTTATTTCATGAGAGATAGATTAGGTAAGAACGCAGTAAGAATTAAGAAAGGAAAAGCATTGTTTGTTGATTCAGAAAATGTAGAAATGTACGATTCAACTCAAGAAGATGTTGTAGACGAAACTGTTGTTCCAGAAGATGTACCAGCTGTAGTAGTTGATGAAACTCCAGCAGTAGAGACTGTTGAAGAAGCAAAAGCAGAATAAATTTCCAA
>CAZYSE010000044.1:0-9033 GCA_964650085.1 uncultured Candidatus Saccharibacteria bacterium
CCACAAAGCTTTCTCACCATATTCAAAATCAACAATCAGCTACATAGGCCATTAGAAGGGATCTTGATATTCTTTTCTGTTGCCGTTATAATCTGGCAACATTTATATAAGAAATATGGAAAGTTATAAAAGAGAGCAATATAGTGGTGATTTAATTCAGAACTACCGAGGAATTAGCGGATTAGCTGATAGTGCTTGGGAAAAAATAATTGCAATCACAGTTGAGGTTTCTAAACCAACAAACAATGGTGTTACTACTGACAGACTTTCTTCTAGGGCAATTACTTTTATGGCTTTCGTAGTTGCAGTTTTGGGTAAAGATACAGAAAAAATGACAGAAACTCAAATTAGAGAAGCAGCGGCTCAAGCAAAGCATATGCTAGCACCGGATGTGGCAGAGGTGTAATCTAATTACCTAAAAACGCATTCACAATTTCCTTCTCAGCTGATTCTCGGCTTAAGCCCTTCGACATTAAATAATACATTTGGTCTTGATCAATATATCCTATTGTCGCCCCGTGCCCTCCTTTAACCTCATTTTCAGTAATCTCCAGGCTTGGAATTGCTCTAGCATAAGCCTTATTCGACACAATAAGGCAATCAATCTTCAAATATGTATCAGTGTTAGATGCGCCTTTAAGAATCTTTAGTACCCCCTCAAAATCAAACCTAGCAGAATCTTTTAGCACTGCCTTAATAAGTATTCGAGAGGTTAAGTTAGGTTTTGCATGAACAAAGTTCACTTTGGTTTTTAAGTTGTCCTCCCCATTTCCGTCAAATGTTGCAAAGATTTCGGTATCTTCTTCAATAAATAGTTCAGAAGGCACAGTGGATAAGTCGATAATGATTTGTTTCATGGAAGAAGTATATCATTTCTTTGTGCTTTGAGCCTCTTACCTGACGAAGCTTCAGCGTAGTGAGGTGAGCCTTTCTGAGCCGATTAGTACTTCATATCAATTCATAATGTATAATAAAGTTATGAAGAAAAAAATATTACTCGGATCTCTATTTGTCTTATTAGTAGTTGTAACAACATTTGCAATTATAATGATAATTAAAGGAACGGGTGCGCCAGGGTTAACTCCTTCTGATTCGGACACCACTCCACCAGCAGTTTCCATGCCAATAGCTACTATAGAGACTCTCCAGCCAAGGACAAGTTTTGTAGTTGAATCAAACGAAAACATCTCAATTGTGAACAAAGATAAATATAAACTTTATCCACTAGAATCGGAAAACGAGAACAAGCTTTATGTTTTAGAGATTTTTAATACAGCACTTGGTAGATCCACTCCAAAAATCGAAGTCCAAGACGACTCGGGTAATCTTATTGAGCTAACTCCATCAATAACTAGAGACAACTTTTCTTTCCCAGTAGGATTGAAAGACATTCCTGAGTTTGATCCCTATATTTATGTTAACGGCGACGATATAACTGCAAACGTGAAAAAAGGAGTGAAGCTGTACACAACTTATGCTCCAACAGATCTAGTTGACTTAAATCTAGATAAGCTTCTGTACACCAACGCAGTAGGAATAAAATTAAGATCCGAAGCAGCGGACTATTTAGCAATCATGTTGAATCAACTAAAGAAAGATACTGGAAAAGACATAGTAATAGCATCTGGTTACAGATCGTATACAAGTCAGCTAACTCAGTACACTAATTGGGTAAGACAATTTGGAGTAGAAGAGGCGGATAAAATTTCAGCTAGACCTGGTTATTCCGAGCACCAATTAGGAACTGCAGTAGACTTTATGAGCCAGGACTCTGGATTCGATTTTACTGCAGCTTTCGCAACAACACCAGCTGGAGTTTGGTTAGCAGAAAACTCCCATAAATATGGATACGTCCTATCCTACCCAGAAGGAAAGGAGAGTGATACGGGGTATACATATGAACCATGGCACTACAGATATATAGGTGTAGAGGCAGCTCAAGAATATAATTCTAGCGGTTTGGTGCTAAATAAATTTTTGAGTGTAGAATAATATATCGGAAAAGCCCCAAAGGGGCCACTTCGTGGCTAGAAGTCGGAAGTTTGAAGTTAGAAAAAAGGTCAAAGATTAACGGTCAAAGGCTAAAAGCTGAAAGCTAAAATCTTTAAATCCCAAAACTTAAAACTTCTAATCCCTTTTTGTTGAATTATGGTACTTTATAGATTATAATCCTTCATTAGTTTACTCGCTCATCTTATTGTAAACTTGGTAAAATAAAATCAACCCAAGGGAATAAGTAGCGGGTTTTTGTGCCGTTAAACAGCACTGGATAAACAACACATTATTTTATATATTATTTGAAAACATATGGCAGAATTCGTAAGATCTAAGCCACACGTAAACGTCGGAACTTTAGGTCACATCGACCATGGTAAGACAACTTTGACTGCTGCTTTAGTTTCATACTCTCAAAGAAAGGGATGGCAGAACTCAGGTAAATCCTATTCTGATATCGCTAAAGGAGGTATTGCTAGAGCTGGATCAAACAAAATCGTTACAGTTGCATCTTCACACGTTGAATATGAATCTGAAGAACGACACTACGCTCATATCGACTGTCCAGGACACAAGGACTACATCAAGAACATGATTACTGGTGCTGCTCAAATGGATGGAGCTATCATCGTTGTTTCTGCTGCTGATGGACCTATGCCTCAGACTAAGGAGCACTTATTGCTTGCTAATCAAGTTGGAGTAAAGCACTTGGTTGTTTTCATCAATAGATTTGATGACAACACAGACGCTGACTTACTTGAATTAATCAAGGAAGAAATGAAGGACTTAATGAAGAAGTATGGATACGATTCAGAAAAGATTCCATTTGTTGTAGGATCAGCTTTATACGGAACTACTGGAGAAAAGGATGGAGACGAGAAGATGGCAGAATTATTAGCTGCTATGGACGCTACAATCCCAATGCCAGAGAGAGAAGTTGACAAGCCATTCTTAATGCAAGTTGAAGATGTATTCTCTATCGAAGGAAGAGGAACAGTTGCAACAGGAAGAATCGGAAGAGGAAAAGTTAAGATCAACGACGTTGTAGAACAAATCGGTTTGATGGATACTGCAAAAGAAGTAACTATCACTGGAGTAGAAATGTTCAAGAAACAGATGACTGAAGGTCAAGCTGGAGATAATGTTGGATTGTTAATTAGAGGAATCAAGAGAGAAGATATTGAAAGAGGTCAAGTATTAGCAGCTAAGGGTTCAATTAAACCACACACTGCATTCAAGGCTGAAATCTACATCTTATCAAAGGAAGAAGGTGGAAGACACACAGGATTCGGATCTGGATACAAACCACAGTTCTACATCGGAACTGCAGACGTAACTGGAGAAGTTATCTTGGCAGAAGGAACTCAATTAGTTATGCCAGGTGATCACATCACTGCAGACGTTAAATTGGGAACTAAAGTTGCTTTAGAAGCACAAATGACCTTCGCTATTAGAGAAGGAGGAAGAACAGTTGGAGCTGGAGTAATTACATCTGTAATTAGCTAATAGATTTTAAGAGTCCCTGTAGCAGAAAATTCTACTACAGGGCTTTTATTCTGGGCCCTTCTTTGTTATAATCGAGGGCACAGAATAGAGGAATAGATCTTTAAATAAACAAGAATGCAAAAAATAAGAGTTAAAATAAAAGGATTTGACTTCAAAGTTGTCGACAAGGCAACAATGGATATTGCAAAAGCAGTTATCGATACTGGAGCTACTGTAAAAGGACCAATTCCACTTCCAACAAAGAGATGGAGTATGGCAGTTCACAGAGGACCACATATCGACGGAAAGCATAAAGAACACTTTAAGCTATTTGAGCATACAAGACTTTTAGATGTAGTAGATTTTAATGTAAAGACGATTGAATCTTTATCGCATATGCAACTTCCTGCAGGTATCGAGATTCAAATCAAAAGTTAATTGAGAATTTTATGAAAGCAATCCTAGCAAAGAAAATCGGTATGACACAAATCTATAAAGACAACGGCGAAGCAGTTGTAGTTACAGTTTTCGATGTATCAAATAATGTTGTGAGCAAGGTAGCAGCAGTAGGTAAGAAAAATCAATACGAATTAGCAAAGGATTCAAAGAAATCATCATCAAAAGCAGAAACAGGAATTTATAAGGAAATTAATTTTGTCCCAAGATTCAAAGAAACATTCACAGTAGCAGACCAAGTAAACTTAGAAGTTGGACAAAAATTAAATGCAGATGTTTTTGAGTTAGGAGATGAGGTATCAGTTTCAGGAGTTACAAAAGGAAAAGGATTTCAAGGTGTAGTCAAAAGATGGGGATTCCACGGAATGCCTAGAACACACGGTTCATCAGACAGAGAAAGAGCACCGGGTTCATTAGGATCAAGAGCAATTCCTGGAAGAGTTTTCAAAGGAAAGAAAATGGGAGGACATATGGGAACAAGAGCGAAGACAGTTTTAGGTTTAAAAGTAGAATTCATTGACGTAGCTAATGGAATTATTGGAATCAAAGGATCAGTTCCAGGAACTAGAGGTACTTATGCAGTAATTAAATCAAGATAATCAATATGAAAGCAGATTTAGTAAGTTTAGAAAACAAAAAAATTAAAGAAATTGAGCTAGATGACGCAATCTTTGCAGCAGAGCCTAATACAAAAGTTTTAACTCAATACGTATTTGTTTACTTATCAAATCAAAGAGAAGGCAATGCAAATACTAAGACTAAAGCAGAGGTAAGAGGAGGAGGAAAAAAGCCATGGGCACAAAAGGGAACTGGAAATGCAAGAGTAGGTTCTATCCGATCACCAATTTGGAGAGGAGGAGGAAGAGCACACGGACCATCCAGCGAAGTTAATTGGAGTAGAGATTTAAACAAAAAGTTTAAAAAAGTAGCTTTGAAAACAGCGTTAAGCAAAATCTTTAAAGACGGAAAGGTTTCTGTTGTTGAAGGTTTCGAATTAACACCATCTGCTAAAGAAGCGACAAAAATTTTAACATCATTTAATTCTCCTAAGAAAGTAACTATTGTTACAAGTAAAGTAGAGGACAATGTAATCAAAGCATTCGCAAACTTGCAAAATGTAAAAGTTATGTTCTCAGGAGAGGTAAGTGTATACGATCTTTTAAACTCAGGACATCTGATTATAGAAGAATCAGCATTAAATAATCTAAAGGAAAGAAGTTTATGATACTAAAGAAACCAATCGTAACAGAAAAATCAATCAGTGAATACAAGAATAAAAAGTTCGTATCTTTTGAAGTAGACGTAAATGCAACAAAAGTAAACGCAAGAAGAGAATTTGAAACAATGTACGGTTTGAAAGTTGTTGCTGTAAAGTCAACAAGTAGAATGGGAAAGTACAAGAGAAATAGAGTAAGTGGAGCTACAATCAAATTGAAAGACAAGAAAATTATGTTGTTCAAGCTTTCAGAGAAAGATAAATTTGAATTATTAGAAAAGTAATTAATTAACTGATATGGCACTAAGAAAATTTAAACCAACAAGTGCAGGCGTAAGACATGCGGTGCTTATCGATAGATCTGAGCTTTCAAAAGTTAGACCTTATAGAGGATTAACTACGGATTTAAGAAGCCAAGGTGGAAGAAATAACCTAGGTAGAATTACAATGAGACATCAAGGTGCTGGAGTTAAAAAGGCTTACAGAATCATTGATTTCAAAAGAGAGAAAATGGAAGTAGAAGGGACAGTTGAAACTATTGAATACGATCCAAACAGAACAGCCTTTATCGCTTTAATCAAATACATCGATGGAGATAGAAAATATATTCTAGCGCCGGATGGTTTAAAAATTGGAGATAAAGTAATCAATTCAGAGAGCGCACCTATTTCATTAGGAAACTCAGTAAAATTGAAGAACATTCCTCAAGGAACATTCGTTCATTCTGTTGAATTGTACCCAAATGGTGGAGCAAAAATTGCAAGATCTGCTGGAACTAGAATTCAAGTGATGGGAGGAGACCAAGGATATACTCAACTAAAAATGCCTAGCGGAGAATTGAGATTAGTAAAAGAAGAATGTTACGCATCTATCGGATTCGTAAGTAATCAAGATCAAAAGAACGTAAAGTTAGGAAAAGCAGGAAGAAAAAGATTATTAGGAATTAGACCAACTGTTAGAGGAGTAGCTATGTCTACAAAACATCCTCATGCTGGTGGACAAGGAAAAGGCGGAAGACACGGAACTGGAGGACCAAAATCTGACAGATGGGGTAACATGATCGGAAAGCGAACAAGAAAAATGAAGAATCCTACAGGTAAATTCATAATTAGAAGAAGACCTGAAACTAATAAATTTAAGAAAACAAAAACTATTATTTAATAAATATGTCTAGAAGTTTAAAGAAAGGTCCATTCATAGCAGAAACTTTAATGAAGAAGGTAAGAGAAGCGAAAAATGCTGGAGGCAACAAATCTATTAAAACATGGTCAAGAAGTTCAACAATTTCACCAGAAATGGTTGGGTTAACATTTGATGTTCATAACGGAAAAATATTCAATAAAGTATTCGTTACAGAATCTATGGTTGGGCATAAATTAGGAGAGTTTTCATTTACAAGAAAATTCAGTGGACATAGTAAGAAAGGTAAAATAGCTGCAGCAGTTCCTGGAGCAAAATAATTAATATTAACATATGGAAAGCAAAGCAATTATAAACAATATCGGAAAATCAATGAAGAAGATGAGAATTCCTGCAGAAGTTGTAAAGGGAATGAAAGTTTATGACGCTTTAAACGTTTTAAAATTCATGAACAAAGGAACAGCAGTCCACATTTACAAAGGATTGAAATCAGCAGCGGCAAATGCATCAAGCAAAGGAGCATCGTTAAATGACTTGTACATCAAAGAATTAAGAGTAGATAGAGGATCTATAAGAATAAAACACGGACACCCAAAAGCAAGAGGAGCTGGATATTCGATCTGGAATAGAGGAGTATCAAACTTACTTGTGATTGTCAGTGATGAAGTTGTAGTAAAAAGTGAGAAAAAAGATGAAGTAAACGCAGAGAAGACCGAGAAAAAAGAGAAGAAATCCGAGAAAAGTAATCCCGTTGAAAAATCGGGGAAAAAACCAGCTACAAAGACTAAATCTAGTAGCAAATAATCATACTTAAATGATATAATCCATTGGCATTTAATATGCCAGAACAAGGATTTTAATGCATTTTAAGCAAAAAACTAACATAAATTAATTTTAATATGGCAAGAGGTGCACACAAAGTAAATCCAATAGGATTTAGAGTTGGAGTAAATAAAAACTGGACATCAAGATGGTATGCAAATAAGGAAACTTACGCAGACAAGTACTTGGTGGATAGAAAGATTAAGAAGCTTGTAAATGATAAGTTAAAGTCTGCAGGTGTAGCATCAGTTGTAATTAAAAGAATGGTAAGCAAGATTGTTGTAGAACTTTATGTTGCAAGACCTGGAGTTGTTATTGGAAGAAGTGGTGCTGGAATTACAGCATTTAAAGATGAATTAACAAAATTAGTAAATCAACCAGTAGAAGTAAAACCTTTTGAGGTAAAAAACCCTGATATTATTGCTAAATTAGTTGCAGAAAACATCGCAGCACAATGTGAGAAGAGAATTGCACCAAAACTAGCAATGCAGAAAGCGGCGGAAGCAGCTAAAGCAACAGGATTGATCAAAGGAATCACGATTTGGGTAGGAGGAAGAATTAAAGGAGCAGACATGGCAAGAGTAGAGAAAGTATCTTGGGGCTTTGTTCCTAGACACACAATTAGAGCAGATATTGATTACGCAAATGTAGAGGGTCAAGTACCTAGAGCAGGAAAACACGGAGTAAAGGTTTGGATTAATAAAGGAGAGAAGAATTCATATACAATTGACTAAAATAAGATTATGTTGCAACCAAAGAAACGAAAATACACAAAGGAATTTAGAGGAAGTCTTAACGGAATAGCATTAAGAGGATCAGAAGTTGCATACGGAGATTTTGGATTGCAATCATTAGAAAGAGGGTGGATTCATGCAAGAGAGATTGAATCAGCTAGAAAGGCGATGGTAAACTTTACAGCAAGAAAAGGAAAGATATGGATTAAACTATTTCCTCATAAGCCAGTTACTAAAAAAAGTGACGAAGTTGTGAGAGGAGGAGGAAAAGGTCCAGTTGATCATTTTGTTGCAGTTGTTAAACCGGGGTTAGTTCTATTCGAAATAGGAGGACTACCTGAAGCAACATGTAAGGACGCTTTAGAAAGAGCTGCAAGAAAGCTTTCTCTAAAGACGAGAGTAATAAACAAACACTTAACATTCTAAAAATGGCAGAAAAAGTAAAAGTAAAAAAGGAAAAGGTTGAAGCAAAAGAAACTGGAGTAAAAAGTGTGTATCAGTTGAAAAGAGAGTTAGCTAAGTTAACGTTGGATATTAAAATGGGTCAGGAAAAAGACACATCAAAAGTTAAAAAACTAAAAAAGGAAATCGCAAGATTATTAACAAAAGCAAATGGAAACTAATAAGAAAAAGAAACAATTAACAGGAATAGTGACTAAAATTTCAACTCCTAATACTGTAAAAGTGAGAGTAGAGAAGAAATACACTCATCCAAAGTATGGAAAAACTGTTAAAGAGCACAAGAATTACATCGTTCACATTGAAGATTCAAAAGAATTAACAGTTGGAAATGTTGTAGATATTGTTGAAGGAAGAAAGCTATCACCACGAAAAAGTTGGGTATTTTTAAAGAAGATCAAATAAAATGGTACAGAAATTAACTAGACTAAAAGTAGCAGACAACACAGGAGCTAAAGAAATAATGGTTATCCAAGTATTGGGTGTTAAGAAAGGTAGAACTTTCTCAAGATTCGGATATGTAGGAGATATCATTAGTGCATCAGTTAAAAAAGCTATGCCTAACTCAAACTATAAAAAGGGAGATGTAGTACATGCTGTAGTAATTAGATGCAAGAAAGAGATGAAGAGAAAGGACGGTTCATACATTAAATTTGACGAAAACGCAGCAGCGATTATTGCAAAAGAAACTAAAGATCCAAAGGGAAGTAGAATTTTCGGACCGAT
>CAZYSE010000045.1:0-8961 GCA_964650085.1 uncultured Candidatus Saccharibacteria bacterium
ATATATTTTGACTCTACTGTTAACGAATTTTTATGTTCGGAAGATAATGGGGCGTATTTTGATTGTTTTGGAGCGAGTGGCGTAACTTCAGTTACTGCAGGTTTGGGAATGGTAAATTCTGGAACTCCAACTGCTCCAATTTTAGATGTTCAAGCGATTAATGGAGTTAGAATTGATGCAACAAATGACGCTGTCATGTTTGGAGGACCAGTTAACTCAGGATTAGGTCCATTAATTGAAGATACTCAGCTTCCGCAATCTGGATTCACATTAGCATTCTTAGGAAATTCGGGAACGGATTTATTTGGAATAGGAACAAATGCAACTGGAACTAACTTAAATGAAAGATTAGACGTTGTAGGAAATATCGAGAATATAGCTGATGATACTGTTAACCCAGAAGTCATTAGCACAGTAAATACGTTGAATACACCAACTTCGATTCAAGTGGTTGGGAATAAAGCATTTATAACAGCTCAGACAAACAATATTCTTCAATCCATCGATATTTCTACACCTTCAACAATGACAGTTGAGTACACAATCAATACCAATACTCAACAAGTCAATGATATTGTAGCTGGTGGTCGATATATTTATGCAACTGGTCAAGCATCTGGTCTATTGCAAGTTATTGATACTTATAATAATGGAGTAACTGTAAATACTGTAAAAGGTACTCTTGGGTTTACTGGCTTTCAGATTCCTGCCCTAGCACTTTCGGGAAACTATTTAGCTGTACTGTTACAAGATGCTAATCCAGCAAATAACGATTTCCTTGCAATTGTAGATGTTTCAAATCCATCTTATCCAAGAGAGGTTGGAAGAGTCACTTTGGGAATTAACACCAACCCTACAGCTATAGATATCCAAGGTGGTATTGCTTACGTAACCTTTGGTGTTCCTAGTAACCAATTGCGTGCGATCGATATAAATATACCTGAAGCACCTACTCAATATCCTCTATACTCTGCTCCTATTTGTCCAGATGCAACTTCTGTAGATGCATATGGTAGGTATGCTGTTGTGGGATGCTTTGGAACTGCTGCAATCGTAATAATGGACATCGCTAACCCTAACATAGCTGCGCCAGCACCTATTGCTTCTTTTGCTGCAGGTGGAACAGTTACTGATCTTGAAGTTACTGGTCGATATTTGTTTGCAACATTGCAAAGTACAAATGAACTGAGAATGTGGGATATTGGAGTACCTTCATCTCCAGCGTTAGTAGGATTCGTAACAACTGGAGGAACCGGACCAAATTCATTAGATATTTCAGGAAGACATGTTTACGTAACAAATTCAACTACAAATACAGTAGCTGCGATAGCGATAAATGGTATAGAAACTACAAGCATTTTAGCTCATAGTGTTGAAGCTGGTGGCTTAAATGTTGATGGAGACACAAACCTTTTTGGAAGAGTTAATATTGCTACCAGCGCGTCCATAGGTTCAAATGTTGATGTTGGTGGTGACTTAGCTGTTTCTGGTCAAGTTTCAACATTAATTAATAGCTCAATTACTCCAGCTAGAGTTGGTAATTTATCAATGCCAGCAGGAAACAATACAGACATGGTTATAAATGGATCTTATGCTTACATATTAGATCAAGCACTCAATACTCTTTCTGTAGTAAACGTTTCTAGCCCAACAGCGCCCGTGGTAGTTGGAGCTCCGATCCTTGCAGCTGGTTCACCAAGAACTATTTCGATAGCTGGTAGATACCTATTTGTAGGAACCGACAGTTCTACTTTACTAATTTACGATTTAACTAACCCTACTCTACCTGTTCTATTAACAACATATACCCTTGCAACACCAACGGGAGTTCGAGACATCATTGCTACAGATAAATTTTTATACGTCACTGGTATAGCAAGTAACAGCGTTTTTGTACTTGATATATCAAACATCAGATCCCCAAGATTAGTCTCTACAACTCCCGTTTGTGCAGACCCTACAACATTGACAATTCAAGATAAATACTTAGCGGTTGGTTGTTCGCAAGCTGTTATTGATAACGTTCAGATTTTCGACATTATTAACCCAACATTGCCTACACCTGTATCTACAATTTCGGTATCACTACCTGGCTTAGTTCCAGTAACAGACATCGATTTCCAAGGTAATACTCTGTATGTAACTACTGTTAACGGCTTTGCTCTATATAATGTAGCTATCATAACTGCTCCGGTAAATGTTTTCGGAAACGGATCATTCTTTGGAGGAGGTGGAGTAACGACTACTTCGCTAACAGTAAGTGGTCGATTTGCTTACGTCACATTAGGATCTGTAACGCCTATATGGTTTGTAGTTGATGTAAGCAATACTACTTTGCCTAGAGTTGTTGCTACTCCGTTTACTGCAGCTTCAATAAATAATAGAACATTGATACTAAGTGGAAAGTACATTTATACTTTGAACAATAACATCGGAAATAATTCTATTGAAATATTTGATGTTAACGGCGTGGAAACTTCGAATCTTGTGGCTCATAGTGGTCAGATCTCACAATTAGTTGTACAAAATGATGCAAACATTTTAGGAAACCTAACAGTTGCAGGAGGAGCGAATTTCGCACAAAACGTTAGCGTAAATGGAGATCAAACAGTAAATGGACAGTTGAATGTAACAGGAAAAAATCCAGTTTCGATTAGTACCACTGCTGCTGCAATGGGACCTTCTGCCGTAGCAACCTCTGGTAGATATCTTTACTTAGGTGCAACAACTGGTGGAAGAATTTATGATGTTAGCGATCCTACAGCACCTTTGTTAGTAAGTTCACCAGCTATACCAACAAATAATAGAGCTATTATTGTAGGTCAGTATCTTTACACATCATTTGGTACTACATTCACTTTAAGCTCATTAGCAAATCCTTTTGCCCCTGTTGTATTAAGTAATACTGCTTTAACTGTTGCTAATAGAGCTTTTGATATTCAAGGAAAGTATGCATACATGATGAAATCAAATGGAGAATTGGATGTGATCGATATTTCGTCTACTCAAACAATGAACATAGTGTCTTCGACTTTAATTAGTGCTGGATCTATCAACTGGATTGAAGTTCAGGGTCAATATGCATACATATCTCATGCAGCCACAAATTCAATATATATTGTAAACATTAGCAACCCACTGGCTCCAACAATAGTTTCGTCTCTACCTTTCGGAACTACACCTACGAGAATGGTAGTTAGAGATTCATTCATGTACGTAAACTCTACTACAACTATGTACACAGTAAATATTGCAGATCCTGCTACTCCAGTAATTGTAAACACGATTCCTGGATTCGTAGGGGCGGCAATAGGATTGGAAATTAGTGGAAAAATGCTATATGTTTCTGGAACAGCTGGTCTGGGACTGCGAATTTACGACATATCCACACCAAGCACACCTGTATTTGCATATACTGCTGCAGCTGGAAATCCAATTCCAAATGTAAAAGTATTAGGTCGTTATATTTACGCCGGAGACACAGCAATAGGTGGATTGAGAGTTTTGGATGCAGGTGGTGCATACATTCAACAATTAGAAGCAAGTGGAGTCGAGACTGATACCGTTGTAGCAAGAGGAGATTTGACGGCTAATACAGGAATATTTAAAAATGGAATTAGCGTTACTAATTCGATGAATGTTATTGGAGATTCTAATGTAAGAGGTAAACTAACCGTTGGACAAAACAATATCGGGCCCTCATCCGGAACATTCCAAGAAGGCACAGGCTATGCATTCTCTGCAATGGCTGCACCAAACTCAGTTTCAACCGCTTCAGCAATTGCTGCAATTACAAACTTGATTCCGACTGATAGTATTAACAATAATGTTCTAAGGTTGAGTATGGGAACTCCAGCAATTGGTGGTAACGTAAACTCAAGATTTGTTAGATTCTTTGCTGGATTATCAACAGGGGATACTGGAGGAACAGCAGTAGGAAGCATAAGTTTAAATGGAGCCGCTGGAATTTCTTACAATACATCAGGAGCTGACTTTGGAGAGTACTACACTATTGCAGATAACGCACAAGTTGGAGAAATTGTAGCTGTAACTAGAAATGGAAATGTAAAAGGAGTCACAGGAGATAAAATTCTTGGAGTAATTTCTGACACTGCTGGATTTGTAGGAAATAGTGTTGAATATACAACTGAAGGAGAAATGCCTGCAGATAAGAAAATCGTTGGATTATTGGGTCAAATGAAAGTCAAGGTTACAGGAGAAAACGGTGCAATTGAACAAGGAGACTTTGTTGCGCTCTCTTCTACTGCCGGTTTTGGTATGAAGGCAACTCAAAATGGAATGGTTCTTGGAAAGGCTATGGAAAATGGAGCTTGTGTAGACGCAGGTTGTACCGAAACTCTAATGGTGGCTGTACAGCCAACTTGGTATGTACCAGAGCTAGAAGGCTTATTAATGGGCGAATCTGACACAGAAACTGAAGAAGAACCAATTGATGTTCCAGTAAGCTCACTTTCAATGAACGATGTTCTTGGTTACTTATCTACAAATGTACTAGAAGTACTAACTGCTAATACTTTGACTGTTAACTCTAGGCTAAACGTAAATGGTAGCCTTTATCTTGGAGCAAACAATACAGGTAAAGCATTTATTGGTGCAGGACAAACATCTGTTCAAGTTACATTCTTAAGTGCATTTGAATCAATTCCAAACGTGTTCTTAACTCAAAACAGCTTTGTTGAAGGTAAATTTAGAGTTACCAACGTAACTACAACAGGATTTACAATTGAACTGGAAAATATACAACCATCTGATGTAGAATTTACGTGGTTAAGTTCCGGAACATTATGATAAAAACAGCACCTACTCTTGTCTTAAACGGACAGAAGAAGCCTATTCCTACTACAAAAATTCAATCTCGCAATTTTTCTCAACTAAGAAATTTTGCCGTTCTGATTTTAGTTTTTGTTCTTGGAGGACTAACTATTTACTTTTATTTGAACTCTAGAGCTAATCAAACTGCCGTGCTTTCCGACACAGAAATCCAAGCAATCAAAGATAAATTGAGCAAAAACATTATTATTGAAGGTATCGAAACATACGATGTCGGATTAATTAAAGATATCGAGGCTCTGAAACAAAGTAACCCAGTGTTTTTTAAAAACGCTGAAAACGGAGATGCATTAGTGGTTTCTACTACGCAAGCAATTATTTTTAGACCAAGCAACGAGTTGATAATAAACGTTGGTCCAGTAACTGACGATAGATCGAAAGTTAGAATTGAACTAAGAGGAACGTCTGCTAATTCTAATCTGGACGTTGCAGAACAAACTATTGAACAAGCAAACGAGAATTTTATAGTTGTAGGTAGAGGAACTGTGGCCGACGGTTCTGGTATTTCACCAGGTATCGTGCCTCAATCGTACTTTGATGAAACTGGAATAAACCAACTAAAATCGCTTTTGAATCTTGAAGTTTTAGACTCCCTACCAGACGCAGAAACCAATTTCTCATCAGCAGATATTGTAATCTACATATAGTTGCGAGTATCTCCCCACGATGCTAATATCACATACTTAATGCAATTATTTCATGGCAGTTACGCTAGATTACATTTCTAATAATCTTGCTGTTGAACAAATAAAAGTTCCTCAACAAGTATCTGTTGTAGATCAGACAGTCAGATATACTCCAGAAGTTCTACGAGAGTTGTACAAAAGAGAGAACAAAATTTTTGTACTGGATTTCCATGTTTTGTTTTCTAAACAGGATATTAGTTCAGGAAATGTAAAACACTTATTGGGACCGGATGGGGAAATCCTAGGTTTAGTTGATGATTCATCCTTTCCTGCGATTATTAATATTGATCACCATTCTCAACACCCAAGCTTTGCGAGCAATATCTCTACGACACACCAGGCGTTAATCTTTTCTAAATGTATGCCTCATCTTCTAGATCAATTCTCGCCGATTTTAGTTAATCATGTAGATACAGATAGCGTTCTATCTGTGCTGGCTCTAACCAATCCTGAACTGCCTCCACTACTTCAAATCGCGTTTGCTCACGCAGCAATTGCCGCAGATCACACTGGAGAATTTAACGAAATAGTTGTGCTGATGGACTCATTATATAAAATGAGAGATATTCATCTGAGCATGAACACTTTGATAAAATTCTTAAAGTCAGGTTTTATGCCTGATTGGATTACTGAAAAATATGAAATCGAAATACAACGGCTTAAACTCTCAGACGAAATTGTTCGACAAAGACAATTTGTAGATCTGGGTGAAGGTGTAATTCTTATAAACAGAAGTGATGGTGACAGGTTACAAACTGCGCCGTTTCCAGAATTATTTAAAAAGTATGGAATACCTTGTAGCATGGTAATAATTGCAAATCCTATGTATGGTAAGTTTGCGTTTAATGTAAGAAGCTGCAGAGATTTCCCGATTGGACACACATTGCAAGAAGCATCATCCACTTTGAATTTACAACGTTTCGGCTACGGAGGAAGAGCAAATGCTGGAGGTAATGACCGAATGTTAGGCGATGCTGAATTTATACTTCCCAATGACTTTGGGAGTTTATTTGTAGAATATTTTGAGAAACTACGATCGGACGCAACGAAAACAGATTTTTAGTTCTATGTCCCAGCCACTCTCTTCTTAAGACTGATTAAACAACGTTCAGTTTTCTGTTTTCAGCTTTGCTTTTAAATCTTGAACCTTGATTCTTATTTTCTGTAGTATAATCTTATATATCTGTTATTAAATAGAATATGAAGAAAGTAGGTAAGATCACATATATCGCTGACTCAAAATTTGCAATTGCGGAAACAACAGAGTTTTTAATTCTTGGATCTGAAGTTCTAGTTTGTAATGAAATTCAACTAGGAAGTGAGGATAAAACGTTCAGAATTCCTAAAGGAAAATTGAAAGTTGTAATGCTTCAAAACGAAAATAACTATTTACTATCGGTAGTTTCCAAAGACAAAGCTGAAGATACTCAGGAGAATCAAAGCCTATCAAGAAGCTTAAGCATTTTTGCTTCTCTATTCCCAAATAACGCAGGAGAAGTTGAAATTCCTGCAGGCGAATTAGCTGAATACAGCGCTAAATTGGATTCTGGAGATAAAGAAAATATTAAAGTGAACCCTAAAGTTAACGTAGGTGACGCGATATTCTTTTAATGGAATTAGACGTAAAGTTCTTACCAAAAGTTGAATTTTATATCTCAGATTTAGGCGAGACTCTTCAATTATCAGTTAAACTTGTCACTTACAAATACAAAGTTAATGTATTAGGTGCGGATATTGATTTATCTAGCGATAAATTTCGAATTTCTCAAACAATTTCTTATATTCGAAGGTACTTAGAACCACAAGTTTCAATCAACTTAGACTTTCAGATTGGCATATCTAATAAGGGTAATTCCACTAATTTACTAGTTCAAGAATTCCGTTCACTAATTCATTCCGAAAGTTCTAAGATAGTGAACAATGCAAACTTATCCGACGAAATCAAAGCAGAACTTTATCGCCTTAAAGATGAATACAAAGAAAGAATCCTCTCTTCGCTTATTCTTCCAAACGAAGAAATTAGAACGAAAATTAAAATTGATTACGATCCTATTAAAGGTAGATTTGATAAATTCAACAAGGAAAGTGTTTTTATCGAAAAAACGTTTGTAATACCTACTAGCGAAGTAGTTGGGTTGAACGTAGATAATTACTTAATGAAGATTGTTTCAGAAGTTATATTTCAACCAAGTGAGGTTGAGATTCAATCTCCACGAATCCAGATTCTTCAGGGAAACTAATAGGAAGAGGACGGTTTTACCCGTCCTCTAAAGTTGATCTTAAATCTAGAAAATTGAAAAAAGAAAAAGAAGTACTAAGTACTTGAGCTTCTACTCCTCGCGGCGGAACAAACCTTTGATGAAATTCGACGCTGCGCCGAATAGACTCCAAATGGCGACGACCGCCATGAAGAGCCATGCAAGGATGACCAGTGGAATGTCGCTTATGCTTTGCGGAATGAGTAAACTTCTGCCACATCCCTTTAGGCAACCATCTCCAATTTCGTCTAGATCAGGCATTTGAATCTCCTTTTCGCTTCTTCCGGATGAAGACAGCTTCTACCCTACTTTATAGAGAAAAAGCTGCCTTCACCTCAATTTCTAGATTTTTAAAGATCGCTTAGAATGCTAAGCACAACAGCTAATTAAGCATGTAATTATCTACAAACTAGGGCTTTCGCGCATAAATTGTATATACTTATTATATCATTACTGTCGCCAATTTTCCATGACAGAGAGCATCTAAACTACTCGAAATCGATCAAATTATGTCTTTCGGGACCGTTTGTTATGCTTACTACAGGATAACCTGTATTTAATTGTAGAAAAGCTAAAAATTTCTGAGCATTTTCTGGAAGCTCCTCTAAGGTTTTCGCTTTTGCAGCCGCTTCTCCATCCCACCCAGGTACTTCGATATAGTTTGGGGTAAGTCCTTCTTGATACTTTGTTCCGGGTTGATAATGAACAACATTTCCTTTTGAATCGGTGTAATGTGTGCAAATTTTGATAGGTACATCTTCTTTTGCAATATCTAGATGCGTTCCTGCTAAAACCTCTACTCCACCCATTCTAAAGTTGTATCTTAGTAATTCTAAATCCAACCAACACATGTCACGAAATCTACCAGTTGTCGTTCCTTTTTCATTTGCGATTTTTCTAATCCAATCAGCATGTTTTTGTTCAGAAGTTAATTTTTCGAATTCCTCCGGTGTATATTCACTACGTTCCAACATAGAATCGGTAATCATTCTTGCAGCTCCCACACTAGAACAGTAAGTCAATTTTAAAACTCCGATTCTTGTATTTATATCTTCTGGTTTATAAAATTGTGTTCCTTCCGTAAGCCCATAAGCAGTTGTGTTTGTAGAGGTTACATCCGGTTTTCTTCCAACGTGAGCGTCCAATCCGACAGCTTGAGAACCTTC
>CAZYSE010000046.1:0-3906 GCA_964650085.1 uncultured Candidatus Saccharibacteria bacterium
GAGAAATATAAATTACATCGAAGCTAGTCGATATTTTGTACCTCTTCCTTGTCCTTCAATCTTTAATAGATTTTTGTCTACTAGGTCGTTTAAATCTCTAAACGCTGTCATTGTAGATACTTCCATCATGTGGCAATAGTCCTCTCTTTTAATCGATGGAACTGTCTGTAGATATCTCAACGCTTTTAGCTGTCGAGGATTTAAGTCTAAGAAAGGTTGTTTCTTAGCTTTATCGTCATCTAGCAACATATCGGAAACTGCTTCTCGAACATCCAAAAGATCCTTATTTAAAGTGTCTAAGAATGTTTCAACGAATGCTGACATATCGTTATTATTTCTTGAGAGTCTGATTGCTTCTACAAATCTATCAAAATTTATATAAATGTTTTTTGCTAATGAAGTATAAGTTTTTAGGGACAGCCCTGCTTTGTTCAACAAGTAATCTACAATTGCAATTGTTGTAATCTTATTTCCATAATTATACGGAGAAATATCAAGCAATTTGTAAAAGATGATCCCAACTCTTATTAGAGGGGTTACGGTAGTTGTAGAATTGCTATACCAATCGATAACATTTGCTAGATCTACTTCTGGGTTTTCTATAGCTTTGTTCTTTAGTTCATACCAATCGTCGTATTTATCTGGAGTGTTTTCAGTATATATAGCTCTAAAGTTTAGATCCTCAGTCCGCTGAACTCCGTTAAGTAACATTCTGTTCAACTGTGTGAGAATTGGGGAATCTACTTCTGCATAACCATCGACTGCTGTCGAATGAGTGAATTCTTTAACAATTTTAAAGTTCTTCAACAGCTGTAAGCGTTCGTCTTGAATATCCACATTTGATCCAGTCACAATTCTTTCAGCATCTTTAGTCTGAATCTCAAGTCCTAATAGCTGTGCCAGATAAAAAATATCGTGGCTCTTCGCGTTTAATTGAAGTTTAGCTTTAATGCTATTAGATAGATCTAGTAACTGCACTGCAGTTTTGTTTGCTTCGATCTTAACTAGTCTTGTTACGATTCTGTCGTTGTAAGTGAATTTGGGTTCTAACATATCTTAATTGTATCACATAGGTAGGGGGAACTGGCTACAGATTCCCTCGACTTCCCTTCTCAGTAAAGCCAATTCAGAATTTTCTTTTGTTAATATTTCGCTTATTTTAATATTAAACTCTTTAAAAGTTTCAGTTTTTATATTTTGCGCAATACTCACTGCAGAATTGATGATTTGAAAGATTTCTCTCACTTCCGTTTCTTTAAATCCTCGAGTCGTAATAAAGGGCGTTCCGAATCTAACTCCTGAAGGAGAAACGGGAGTTCCTTTTTCAAATGGAACAGTATTCTTGTTTGCGATAATACCAATAGTTGCTAGTACTCTAGCCACTGCTCTCCCCGAAATATTCTTACCGGAAAAGTCTACCAAAACCATATGCTTGTCCGTTCCTCCGCTCACTACTCTGTAGCCTGATTCAATGAAAAGATCTGCAAGCAGCTTCGCATTTGCAACAACCTGTTCTCCATATTTTTTAAATTCTGGAGTATCTGCCTCATAAAGAGCTTGGAGTAAACCGGCGATTGTGTGATTGAATGGTCCTCCTAGAAGCCCAGGCATTACTGATTTGTTAACTGCATCAATAAATTCTTTCTTACACATTACAACTGCACCTCTTGGTCCACGTAAGGTTTTATGAGTAGTAAATGTAACAAAATCCGCATACGGAAATGGCGAAGGGTGAACCCCAGCAGCAATCAATCCGGCTTCATGCGCAACATCCGCAAGAAAAATTACTTTGTTTCCAGTTTCTATTTCGTAAGTATCTAGTGCTTCTCTAATTTTTTTATAATCTGTAAATCGTGGGTAGGCTGTACCTCCTGTTATAAATAGCTTTGGTTTGTAGGTTCTTAAATGTTCAATTAATTTATCATAATTAATCAGTTCAGTTTCTGGATCTACTCGATATTGAATGATGTTGTAAATCTTTGAGTTGAAATTTGACTTAACTGAACCGCCTAAATATACTTCTGCCTCAGCCGAATCCGTATTTTTGGATCTTGGATCTTGGACCTTGGATTCTTCCGTTTTCGGATTATAGCTCCAGCCGTGACTCAAATGTCCTCCATCTGGTAAGTACATTGATAAAATTGTGTCACCAGGATTTAAAACCGCATTATAAACAGTTAAATTAGCAGTACTACCTGAAAGTACTTGAACGTTTGCATCCCAGGCATCTTGAAGAGCCTCATTATCCCCCAACATCACTTTCTTCACCATTCTGATACAGTCGGCTTCTAGCTCGTCTACAACTTCATTTCCTTCATAGTATCTAGCTCCTATGTTACCCTCAGAATATTTATGCATGAACACAGAACCAGTTGCTTCCCGCACTGCTTTTGAAGTGAAATTTTCAGACGGAATAAGATTGATTGTATTTTCCTGTCGAAATTCTTCTTGTTGTATTAGTTTTGCTACCTTTTCGTTCATAAAGAAAGATTTTATCATAATTGTGCGATGAGCTGTGGGTTTTGAGCTGTGGGCTTTGAGCTGTGAGCTACAAAAGTTATAAGTTTTAGGTCTTAATCTTATTCCTTTTCTTTTACTTAACCTTCATTCTTAATCTTTTTATATTTGTCTCAATCTTTTAATCGGGAGTTTAAGTTTTTGTGGAGTTACAAGTAATAAGAAGCTTCCTAGAATGATTGATATAAATCCAAAAATTATGAAAGTAGTATAAAACCCAAATGTTTGAACAAGCAGTCCCGCAAGTAATGGACCAATAATATATCCGACTGAATGCGTTGATTGGTAGATAGCTTCGATGTGTACATCGAATTCCTTTGCCCTGCTTTCCAAATCACTAAATACTGCTCGCATTAGTATTGCCGAAACAGCTCCAAATCCACTAAAAACGCTTACAACAATTAGCAGCAAAAAATTGTTGTGAATTACTATCAGCGGAACGACAGTTAGTCCAGCTAAGATTAGAAATGCAAAACTTAGTACTTTTTTTCTCTTTTTTATTATCATTCTAGAAAACCCAAACGAGAATAGAAGTTCTGGCAAGGTGTAAGATACTATTAGTATCCATCCCAATCCCATCCCTCCGAATTCTGCTTCTCCAAACAAACCTCCAAAAGTCCAAAAGAACGAATTTACTATTGTAAGAAATATTAAAACCAATAACATTGGATAAGTTTTAGACTCTATAACAGCCCAGTACTTGATTTCCGAAACAAAAGATAGAACGTGTAAGAATTTGGATTCTCTATTTATTGTTAAATTTTTATCATCTGGAATTCTCAGAAGAACCAATGCAAAAATTATTGATATAAAGTACAAGATAAACACCACTGCTCTTGCAACCACCTGATCTGCACTCAATGTTATAGAAGCGACAATTGGTCCGACAAATGCGCAAAAAGATAAAAATGAATACATAATCCCCCAAGTTTTAGTGAAGTTTTTTTCTTTATCAATTTCAACTATCGCTTCTTGTCTCGCAAATCCAAGAAATTCATAATAAACTCCCCAGCAAATTGCTGATATCACAAAAAGGATGGGCTGATTCAAATCTCTACCCAGAAACAAAGTAATTGGAAATAATAATCCGAGAACAACACCTATTGCATGATTGGTTCTCCAAGATAAACTTGGGAAAAATATTGGAAAAATTAAATCAAATATTAGCCCCGCAGTCGAGGAAGTAGCCATAATAATTCCTACGAGAGTAAACGATAAAACTGTTTGTTCAACTAACACAGGGAATAGGTATGAAAGAATTGCGTCACCTAAGAATAGAAAAAGCGAAGAGATTAAAAGTAATGATAACTTGTTAGATTGTGGTAGTAGTTGTAAAAACTTCATGTACCAATTGTACAGGAAAGCAAAATTGTATTAAAGTAATGGGGT
>CAZYSE010000046.1:3916-8458 GCA_964650085.1 uncultured Candidatus Saccharibacteria bacterium
TAAAGTAAAAACTCATGTCAAATATTGAACAAGCTATTGAGGGTTCGAACACAATCCAGATTCCACAAGATGTCCAACAGCGGGTTGAGAACTATAGAAAAGGTAATCCTAAAGCAGCAGTTAGCATTTTTGATCTTCAATCAGTTCCTATCGAACGCAGTCAGCCAGGTTTGTTGTCGTTAAGAAAACAAGAAACTGCTCCTTTACCCCAAACAGTTATAGAAGATGCCAGAGCTGGCCTCCTTGCGTTAATTCCCATAATGTTGAGAGAAAAAACGCCTGTAGTTTCTGAAAGGTCAAATAAAGTAGTTTCTCCCAATGCAGCCATTGATGGTTTGAGTAGCAGATTCATTACAGGCGGAGTTACTTTGTCTGAAGTATCAGGTGTACCCGATAGATATACTATGTATGTGAACGATGGTGACTTTTCTCATGATAATCCACAGTCTCAGATGAATGTTTTACGGCTAGACAAATTAAACGACAGCAGTCTCGATCACCCAGCACCTATAGCTATTGGCAGAGATGAGTTTTTAATTTTGCGTTATAAATTAGACGGTCAAGAAGTATCCGAGATGCTCGGCACTCATAATGATTTGTATGTAGTCTCTAACTATGGTGGGCCAAGACTCCAAAACGAATCAATTCAACAGTGGATTGATAGAGAAATCTTAACAGCTTACACAAACATAGCAGAGAGATATAATTTACGTTTTCAACCAACGGATTTACAAGATTACTCAGCCAGGCAAGAACTTGATCGGATAATATCCATGGATCTTCAACTACTAAATGGAGTCAATGATATCTTAGAAGAAGAAGCTTTTGAAAGTGCATTTACTAATAAAGCTGTAGAGTTCGACGAATCCCTAAAACCATTCCTAGACGATCTTGTGTCCAGTTTAAGAAATGATCTAGCAGAAGCAAGAACCAAACTAAATACGCAATTACAAAAAGAACTAACTGACGATGAACTCCAGGAGTTAGGTTATGAAGCCATAATGAAACAAGACGAAGGCGAAACATTAACATCCACCGAAAACCTTGCATTAACGTGTTTTACATATTCCCTAGCGCTTGGTAGTTATGAAACGGATGTACAAACAGGAAAAGCATCGTTGAACATTTTGCGAGAGATGCTCACAGATCTATTGCCTCCAAGTTATAGGATGGACAAACTGCTGGAAGGAACTAGCTACTCTGAAAATCAAATCCCTGAAAAGTTTGGCCAATTTTTTGATTCAAAAATCAAAGCTTTGCCGGAAATTGAGGCAGATTTAAACACGACAGTTACCAAACTAGAAGATATCCTAGAAGAAGCAAGCAGAATCCTTGATGCAGGAAAACAGAAAGCGCGGAATAGAAGACATTCTTGGAGCCAACTAATTCAAAATACTAAACTAGCTCCTGCTATTGACTATGTTCGTAACAACTTTGGTAATGCTGGAGATGATATAGAAACTAAGCTTCGTCAATTTTACGAAAACAGAAAACAAAAGGGTGCGGCGCAACAACTCAAAAAAGACCACCCCGAAGGTTACTCTGTGAGCTCTGTAGCAGTCTCAGATCGAAGAGCATCACTAACAATGGCTGATGTTCTCTCTATGTAAAAACTTGTAACAATATAATCTTTAGCATTAAAGTTTGGAATTTTTTCGTGAGGAATAGGTGAATTTACTTTACAAACGTAAAGAAACACATTACTATATTTGAAGTTGTCTTAAAGATCCTCGGCCGAGTCTCGACTCTTTCTGGAATTTATAATTTGGTTCGCGTACATACCAACTAAACTTTTCAGTTTAAAGGCAACTTACTTCTTCCAAAAAGAATCATTTAGATCATACCAATCCCACCATTTATATTCAACGAAAATCTGAGTATACCTACATCTAGTCTAACGAGAGACCGTATATACCTAAAATATATTTTTAACATCATATGTCGTTTAATATTAGCTTTTCTTTTAGTGGCTTAAAAAGTATAATAATTGCATGAACGAAGAAAAAATTGAAGAATTAAAAAATAGAATTGAGTTAATTGTCAGAAAAAAAGATAAAGCAAAGCTCGAGTCTGATCGTGAAGAACTAGAAATAAAAATTCAAGAAATTGGATTTTGGAATGATAACGAATCAGCACAAAAAGTCATGAAAAAGCTGAGCGACACAAAGCTCGAATTAGCTGAACTGGAAAGCCTTACGACCACAATCAACGATTTAAGTTTGTTATCTAAAGATGTTAACGATAACGATGCTTTAGAAATCATAGCTGATGAGCTCGCGGGCCTAGAGAAACGTGTGAATGAAGTTGAACTAGATACCTTTTTGTCAGGAAAATTCGACAAAGCTGATGCTATTTTAAAGATAGTTGCAGGACAAGGGGGCACAGAGGCTTGTGACTGGGCAGAAATGGTATTTCGAATGTATCTGAGATATGCCAATTCGAAAGGATGGATTGTTAATGTTCTTGATGAGTTAAAGGGCGTAGAGGCTGGAATAGATTCAATCACTATTCAAATTTCTGGTAGATATGTTTACGGATATTTGAAGCGTGAACATGGCACACACAGATTAGTAAGAAACTCACCATTTAATGCACAAGGATTGCGACAAACATCTTTCTGCGGTGTAGAAGTTCTACCAATTGTCGATGAAGATATTGATATCGATATTAACGAGAATGATTTAGAATTTTCTGCTGTTCGAAGTAGCGGCGCGGGTGGACAAAACGTTAACAAAGTAGCTTCGAAAGTTAGAATTGTGCATAAACCTACAGGGCTTGTTGTAGAGTCCTCTGCTCAGCGATCACAATCACAAAATAGAGAGACAGCAATGAGAATGCTGAAAGCAAAACTTTATGAAATTGAAGAAGAAAAACAAAAAGTCGAGATGAAAAGAATGAAAGGAGATTATGTTGTTGCAGGATGGGGAACACAAATTCGAAACTATGTTTTACAACCCTATAAATTAGTTAAAGATGTTAGGACAGAGGTAGAAACTTCAAACGCCGACGCAGTTCTGAATGGTGACATTCAAATGTTCATTGACGCAGAAATAAAAATGCTTTAAAAGGATTGTAATTTCTAAATCTTTGGGTTGCTTTGGACTCCTGGCGTTGCGTAGAGTACTGCGTTTTCAAGATATCCTTTAACTTTTTGAAGTAACTGTTGTGGCTCTACCTCGATTTTCATTAAGTAACCATTCGCCCCAAGCTTCATTGCAGTTTCGACAGCCATGTCCCCACCTAAGTTTGTAAGCATTACAACTAGGGGAGTTCCATATTTTTCTGGCATGGACTTAATCTTGCTTAGTACATCTATACCGTCCATCTTTGGCATAACTATATCTAAAAGAATTAAATCAAGCTTGCCCTGCTCAGCTTCAATTTTTGCTAATGCATCTATTCCGTCAGCTGCTGATGATATCTCGTAGCTTGGAACCTGAGTAAGTAATTGAACAAAGATTTCCAAAGAATCTGGTTCGTCTTCGACAATCAAAATTTTCTTTTTTGGCGTATCAGCTACTCCGTCTCCTAATTGCCCATCTGAATAAACATTACTTGAGCCGGGGACACTAACATTACCATTTCTAATACTATCTTGTTGAGATAGTGAAGTATGCATATTTTGATTGTAAAAATATATTACCCATTATTATCTGTAACGAGTTAGTTGTCAATATTTTCTGGTGGCTTTGTGCTTTAGGCTTTAGGTTATGAGTAATCAGTAGTCGGTTATCAGTTCTCAGTTTTCTTACTTCTCAATTCAAATTTCTAACTTAGACTTAAAATCTTGTAAGAACTTCTGCATTACCCTCCCGAACTATAACCATGTGCTCGAACATAACGCCTTTACTTCCATCTTTTGTTCTTAAGGTCCATCCATCAGAGTCTAGCTTGAGATCAGATTTTCCTAAAGTAATTTGATTTTCAATACAAAGAATCATCCCTTCGTTTAGTTTTTTTCCAGTCCCTTTTGTTCCGTAAGCAGGAATTTCAGGTGCTAAGTGTAATCTTCGACCGATGCCGTGACCAATATACGTAGTTACATAATTAAAACCTGCTAATTCTGCAACTGTTTGTAAAGCGTTGGAAATATCACCAACTGAATTACCTTTTATAGCCTGTTTTATCCCAGCTTCGATACAAAGTTTTCCAGTTTCAATTAATCTTTTTTCTTCTGTAGTTAGTTCTCCAAGTCCAACTGTAACACAATGATCAGTATAAAATCCTTTGTAGATAATCCCGAAGTCTAGCTTTACAATATCCCCAGATTCGAATGCTCGGTTGCTTGGAATAGCATGAAGAATTTCGTCGTTTACGCTTATGCAGATATTATTCTTATATGAACCTTTTGGTCCAGGAACTCCAAAGAATGCTGGCTGAACCTCTAATTCTTCACAGAGCTGACCTGCCATTTCGTCTAATGATGTAGGGGTAACTCCGATTTTAGTTTCTTCTTTAATTCTTTTAAGAATTTCTGTAGAAATACGTGTAGCCTCTTTTATTAGTTTGTATTCGATTTCGTTTTGAATAATGTTGTCCATA
>CAZYSE010000047.1:0-4422 GCA_964650085.1 uncultured Candidatus Saccharibacteria bacterium
GTACCAATATTAACTAAATCGTTGAAACTGGTCGATTTTATTGAGCCATAAGTGGCGTCGGGGAGGAATATAGGGAACTTTAAATCTTTCATCTATTAAAAATGCACAATGTTACTCGTGCATTTTAACAGATTAACTACTAAGCTTGTAATTGACTTACTAATGTTTCGATAACTTGAATCTTTTCGTCATTAACAAGTTCTGCGTTTTCGTCAATGAATAACCCAGCTTGTTCTACAACTGCTTCAGTCATCTTTTCTCTAATATTATCGATACCAAAAATATTTGCAACATCCGATAATGTGATTGCATCTTCCTCAATCAAATCTAATTGAGCCTGTTGTTCTTCTGTGATATTTTCCGAAACCTTCTCTATTAGTGCTCTTGCGGAATTGCTCATAAGTAGCTCTAAAGCTTTGGCCTTCTCCTCTTCTGTTTTTTCACTTAATATTGTGTGTACTAGCGTTTTTAATAATTCTTCCATATGTATATACTAAATTGTAGGGTAAATTGTATCCAGATCAAAGGTATCTAGCACCTTATCTCCATCTTCTATTTCTGCCACTAGTTGAGCTAAATCCTTGTCTTCTTGTATCTTTTTTTGAGTTTCTGCTGTAACGAATGCTATTAGATCTCTCATCTCATTACCTTTAAACTTACCTCGTAGAATCTCATCGATTAGTTGTTTCTTAACTGCGCGAGGCATTTCAGAATCTGGTGCATAAATAACAGCAACCAAATCGTCCTTTGCTTTTTGTATTCTTTCTGCGGCAGTCATTTCATTGTAACCTTCAAGCATAGCTCTAGTCGTTCGTCCTATTTGTTTGTAGTTTCTTAAAGCCTCTTTATCTCCTCGTCTAGCAGCTTCTAGTTCTCTTTTATCACTAAGATCATTTTCTTTGCCTACTTCGTTTACTGTTCTATCCAAAGCTCTTCGAGCTCTCTCTTTTGTAGCTGGCGATGATAAACCATCATTCAACTTCCCATAAAGTGCTCTTGTATATTCTTCTTGCTTTGTAGCTCTAACTTTCATATCCACACCTTTTCTCATTTCGCCTAAACGACGTGCAATTCCAGTACCTGCATTCCATACAGCTTTTCCAGTAGCAATTGTAAATACACCAGCTCCAGCAGTAAGTACGCCGAAAGGAATTATTGGTGCAGCCATTCCTGTAGCAAATAAAGCAGCGCTTCCTGCCATAGTTGCACCTCCGGCTCCCATTAATCCTGGTCCAATCAAGGCCTTAGCAAGTTTTGCTCTTGTTGATTGATTTTTTTGATCCATTAGATCATTTAAACTTTCTCTTCCTAACATATGGTTATTGTAAAAATATCTAAGGTAATTAAATAACTTTTAAAGATCAAAGTCAAGTATTATACAACACCACCTTGCTCTAACTCCTTCATCTTCTCAAGTTCTTGCGGATTTGTGGTAATCAAACCGTGCTCGTCTTCACTTGCAACAACCTGCATTGCTACATGATTAGCACCGGCAAAGAAGAGCCCTTGCCCAATTCCTGCACTCATTAAGAATTCTTTTTCTCCCTCAGTTAAGTAAAATACCTTCTGAATTTTTTCTATTGCAGATGGAGACTGCTTCAAAAGTAATTGCATGGAAGAGTTACTAACGATAGCTTTACCGAAATCCGAATTAAGGAAGTCGTCTACATCTTGTGTGATAGTTGTTAATCCTAAACCATACTTTCTTGCACGTTTAGCTATAGAGTATACAAACCTCGCTGCGTCTGGGTATTGCATCATAATCCAAGCCTCGTCGATAAGTAACAATCTTTTCTTTTTATCTCTTTTAATTTTAGTCCAGATAAAGTCCAACATAACGTACATGGCTATAGGTCTTAAATCGTCAGCTAAATCTCTAATACTAAACACAGTAAAGTTATTTTTGATATCAACTGTAGACCTTTGGTCGAAAACACCAGCTGCAGATCCTCGAATATACTTTTCAAGTCTTCTAGCCATAGAATGAGCTTCTTCTTCCGACATTGCGTTTAGAATTTTATACAAGTCTTCAAGCAACGGTGCCTCTTTAGTATGTGTAGATGGGTCTGGGGTAATTCCTTTCTCTTTGTAGGTAAGTATCAGCGCTCTGTCCAAAATAGCTCCTTCTTCTGGTGTAACGGCTCCTCCTAGCATGATTCTAATCAGACCAGAAAGAGTAAGAATCTTAAATCTAAGTTCATCTTCATCTGGGCTATAGACTCCCGAAAGTTCAAATGGGTTCAATTTTTGTGCACCATCTTGTGAGAAAGAAATGTACTCTCCACCAACAGCAGCACAAAGTCTATCGAACTCTTTTTCTGGGTCGATAATAATAACGTCTGTTCCAAGCATTAAAGATCTAACCGCTTCTAGCTTAACAGCGTAAGATTTACCAGCTCCAGAAGTAGCTAGAATTACCGAGTTAGCATTTGGAAGCGAAAATCTGTCAAAAATTACAAGTGAACTATTATGTAGGTTAATTCCGTATAAAACTCCTTTCTCCATTGTCAATTCAGAACTTACGAAAGGGAAAGTTGTTGCAATAGCAGTAGTATCAAGATTTCTAGTCATGTTGATCTTGTCTTGCCCGTATGGAATTGTGCTTTGGAATGCTTCCTCTTGTTGAAGAGTTGCCACCTTGATCACAACGCCCATAGTAGCCATTGTAGATTCTAAATTTTTTGAAATTCTATCTAATTCTTCTAAAGTATCAGCACGTACTGTCATATACAACGCATATTGGAAGAACTGTTCGTTTCCTGCAGCTAATTGCTCTTGAACAATCATAGCGCTCTTTAATTGCTCTTGAATTATTGGGTCAGCTGGTCTTCCGGCGTCCATTTCGATGTTGATGGTTGCTTGAAGTTCAGCGATTTTTCTTTTTAGTAATTTCAGAACGTCACCAGTATCGTTAGGATAGTAGTATGTACTAATATCAATAGGATATTCGAAGTTAATAAGCGGACCTAACCAACTTGGCGTTACAAAATTTGGGAATCCTATAGCAAAATACGATCGGAAAAATTTGTTTCCAATTATCATATTATTGAAATTCACTTCAATTGCCGAAGGCGCAATAATATCTTTTACATCCACAAGACCTTTTGCAAACTTTTCTACAGCTTTTGTTTCTTGATCAAGAATTGCAGCTTCCTCCTTGCTGACTGCAGGCTTAGTATCTGATTTTGGAAATAATAAACTGAAAATACCCATATTATGATGTTACCAATGAACTACCAATGTCAGCAGCCTTTAAATTAAGAACTTCTATACCTAACTTATCAGGCTCGTAAACAGAGTAGTATAGTTTAATAAGTTCGTCTGTTGTGAGTTGTTTAGCTGCAATGTTCATGTTGGCAAATTGCTTTATAATGTGGTCCCTTTTAGGATATAGCTCCTCTTTTGCTTTTTTAACAATTGCAGGAATATTTTCAATTATTTCCTGTCTTCCAAGAATCTGTTTAATAAAGTTAGTTTGAAATACTGGTAGTTTAATTGTTGGAATTATTGCAAAAAATCTTTTGTCTAAAATTTGCGTTGTTTGAGTAAGCTCAGTAACAAAAGCTTGATAGCTATTAATTTGCTGAACAACTTTCTGGGTTGCAGTTTTCGCTTTATACTCTTCTAAAAGTTTTTGGTATCTTGCGATATCTGTTCTCTGGGTTCTAATTACTATTTGAATAGGGAAGTTTATTGCGTTTAAAAATGCTGCAAAGGAACCGATTTTACCGTCTTGTTCTTTAGGGTCGAGCAGTTCGAAGTTTAGTGAAGATGTTTCTAAAATAACTGAAACTCTCCCGTTTTTTAAAACTACTAGATCATCACGTATATCTGCAATGTCTAAATGGTCTTGTGTACTAATTTTTCTTGAGTCAAATATTCCCATAGTACTAGTCTATCACAATTAAATTTTGAGTTTAAGTGTAGACAAGGATTTGTTTGGTTTGATGCAATCAGTGGAAGAGTTCTAAATCATCGAGCGAGTTCAAATCTCCGTATTTGAACTCATAACGCATTGGTTCAGGTGCGGAGACCTGAACCAACGATGAGTTTATGAAGACTTCTTTACTGATCCTTCTGCAATAACGTAGATTGCATATAGTTGAATAAAGTATCCAACAACTGGAATAAAACTACCTAAAGATGCAGCTAATCCCCAAATTTGGTCTTTGCCCATTCTCTCAGCAGCAAGCATCCATAACTTTACTGAGAAAATTATCGCAGCTATTGCTAGTGGGAAGATTAAACAGAATCCGATTAATACAAAACATAGCGGAATAGAAATTAACATTCCAACAGGAATTGCAATTTGCACCCATGCGTATTCATCTTCTCCTACTGCTTTTGCCAAATAGTAGTTTTGTACTATTGGAATAAAAGCTAGAACTTTCTTGTCAGCCATTCCATTTTTTTCATAAATCT
>CAZYSE010000047.1:4432-6326 GCA_964650085.1 uncultured Candidatus Saccharibacteria bacterium
ATACTGCAACGAAGTGAAAATATAGATAACTAGACCAAAAATGAAAGCACAAAGGCAAACTACTAACCATACTACGCCAAGACCTGCAAATATTGCACCTGCTTGTTCGGGTGTAGCTTGGTATTCATAATAGTATCTTTGAGCGTGAACTACTGGAGCGAGGAAAGAGAATATACCGAGAGTGGATAAAAAAATATTTCGAGCTTTTTTCATTTAATTAGTTATAACTACTCTGAGTTTAATTGAAAGCTTTCAAAATATCAAGAAACCCCCTCTCCTATGCCAAGGCTTCGGAGAGAGGGTTCTAGATAACTATATTTATCTATTTGTTTCTATTGTGTAAGTTTAACAGTTGAGCCTTAAGCTTAACTGCAGACATTCCAATTGCTCTTCTGAGGTCGGAGTCTCTAAAAGCAATAAATGGCTTGTATAATTTATGATTTAAAAGTTCTACATTAACTTTGTAAGAGTTACCGTCTTTAAGAACAGAGATTTTTACCACGCAACCTTCTTCACCAAATTTTTTTAACAACTTTTCAATTTTTGAAAAAACCTTAGACGACAATTCCTTAACAGTTTCTAGTGTGGGCGCTGATAACGTAGGCGCAACGAGTAAGTAATTCATCACGGTGACTTTAACAAATAAAATCCCTCTAACTAATTAATAAATTAACCAGCACTTGAGATGTCAGATTACTGACAACATCTTATCTAAAAACCAGCAAAAGCTAAGTTTCGAGACTTATCATTTAAATTCCGTTTGAGAAGCTTCTCTTTATAAAGTATACTACCTAAGATATTTTTTGCAACTATTTGTTATTAAAATTATGTATGGCTAAGGATAACTCAGATATTTTGGACGATTCAAATTTGGATAAAGTTGAAGAGTATTTCAAAACTAAAGGACAACTCAAAACAATGAGAGGAGATCTTAAGGATATTAAGACTCAAATGGAAGACTATATCGAAATGGAAAAAATAGGTAAAAAAGCCAGAGAACTAAGAGAAAAATTAAAGTCGGACGAAACTATTCACGAGATGTCTGAAAAGATTTCAATGTTAAAAGAAAGAATGGATTTACTTAAAGAAATGATTCGAATTGATCTAATCGACTCTGGAAAGGAAGAAGTTAAGAAAGACGGACGAAAATTGAAACTTGTATATATAGTGAAAGAAGGTAAAGACGACAACAATCTTCCTAAGAAATAATTATGGAATTAAATGCGGCACAGATCAATCTAATCCTAAAAGCTGGAGAGGATCCTTTTGATGCCAAATTTAAAACCGTTACTCCTGTTGAGTACGTATTAGGCAAAGCACTTTTTAGAGAGCAACTCTTCAATGTGAACAAGAACGTTCTTATTCCTCGAATCGAAACTGAACAAATAGTTGATATTGCTTTAGAAACTGTAGGAACACGAAACGAAGTTTCATTTGCAGATATAGCAACCGGCTCAGGTGTAATCGGAATTTCATTTGCATTGGAGTTAATAAAAAGAGCAATTCAATTTGATGCACATTTATCAGATATTTCTCCACTCGCAATTGAAGTCGCAAGAAGCAATGCTAAGTCGATATTGGATCCCGCAGTCATTGCGGGATCTCGTTGCCAGATAACGTTTTTAGAATCAAATCTGTTATCTGACTTTCCCGTTCACAAGAAATTCGACATCATCTTTGCAAACCTACCTTACATTCCAACTGCAAGAATTGAAACTCTCCAAGATAGTGTTAAAGATTTTGAACCGATATTGGCTTTAGATGGAGGCGAGGATGGTTTAGATCTAATTCAAAAGTTAATCGAACAGGGCAAGGATTTTATGAACAATGGCGGAACAATGATTCTAGAGGTAGACGATACGCACACATCTGAAAAGGCAGAAAGCTTACTTTT
>CAZYSE010000047.1:6426-8266 GCA_964650085.1 uncultured Candidatus Saccharibacteria bacterium
TACGAGTGAAAAATATTGAATATCTTGCTTATTGTGTTGTAAACAACATTATTGTTGAACAAAATCCCAGACAAAGAGTTTTTAATTGATTCTTTATCCAACTTCTTTCCCACAAACAGTAAATGAGTTGACTGAGATTCATCATCTTTAAGTACGTAATCCCTTCTACCCATAACGTACTGAAGCATGTACTGCTTGTCTTTTATAGGGGCGTTTTTAAAGTGAATAAAACCCTTAACTCTATATACATTGCTGGGTACAGTTCTTATGTAGTTTTCGAACTTATTGTAGTCGATTGGTTCGTTGGTTTCGAAAGTAAATGTTTCAAAATCTTCATGATCGTGTTCTGAGTGCTCATGAGATTCTGACTTACTTGGCTCTAGATTAGTTCCCAAAATCAAGTCAAAGTTGAAAACATCCGTATCCCTGATAACTAGTGCTTTAGGATTCAGATCTGAAGCCAGTTCTAGGATTCTTCCAATTTGTGTAGCGTCTACGCTTTCAGTTTTGGCCAAATACACAACGCTTGACGCAATTATTTGATCTCGAATAATGTCGTTTTCATCAAGAGTTTTCTCGAAGTTAATACAGTCGATAACACAAACGATAGAATCTAGAAGAAACTTATCAGCGATAGATGGACTGTACATGGTTAATGAGAGTGAAAGTGCGTCCGAAAGTCCAGAAGCCTCCATGACCACGATTTCAGTTTCGGGTTGGAACTCTATAATGCTGTTCAAAGCTTTAAGAATGTCACCTCTTGCTACACAACAAACGCAACCTGCCGCAATTTCCACAACTTTTTCATCTTGTGTTTTTACAAACTTGCTTTCTAAATTCACGTCGCCAAATTCATTGAGAACAACGCCAATTTTGTAGTTTTTTCTTTCAACCAAGATCTTATTAAGCAGAGTCGTTTTTCCGCTACCTAAAAACCCAGTTATTATTATTACAGGAATCATATCAAAATCTTAAGTTAGAAATATGAAATCTTAAAAGCTATTTTAAAGCTTCAGATTTAAAATTTAATGCTTTGTACTTTACTTTATACTAATCTTCTTAGGTAATATTTCGGGTAACTTAGGTACTATTATAGTCATTATTCCATTACTCAATTTCGCCTCAGCATTATCAACATCGACCTTTTCTGGTAATGTAACCTTTCTCTCTAATGAGTACAAGGAATATTCTTGCAATATTACATTAGATTCGGAAGATTCATTTTCTTCCTTTTTGGTTGCTTCAATTACTAATGTATTACTTTGAAACGAGATGTTAACTTCATCTTTCTTAAATCCAGGGAGGATTGCTGTAATTACAAACTTATCACTAAATTCGGACACATTCACTTTTAAACTTGTCTTCTGAACGTCAACAATATCCTTGAAGTCCGAATCGCCTAACGACAAGGTGTCATTGAACATTTTGAACATTTCATTTGGGTTTACTACCGTAATTCTTCTCATAAATTGATTATAAGCTATATTATTTGGATATGTCGTAATTTTGTTTGTTTTTGTAAGATAAAGAGAATCTATGTTAATTTAAATTTATGACTATGGATTTAGATTTTAAAGGTAAGATTTGGTATTGGAAAGGGCCTGCTCCTTTTTACTTTGTAACGATTCCACAGCCAGAAAGCGACAGTATAAAATCCATATCGAAACAAGTAACT
Source organism: uncultured Candidatus Saccharibacteria bacterium (assembly GCA_964650085.1). Lineage (GTDB taxonomy): Bacteria > Patescibacteriota > Dojkabacteria > J137 > J137 > KLAP211. Next base: position 8,102 of record CAZYSE010000047.1, read on the forward strand.
TATGGCTGGGGAGTTATTTTGTTAAGTGCTACCATTGGAGAAACTACTTTTAAAACATCATTGATCCCAAAAGATGGTAAGTACTTGTTGCCCGTTAAAGCAGTTGTACGTAAAGCAGAATTTTTGGAAGATGGCGATGAAGTTAGCGCAAAGGTTGAGATTAGG
>CAZYSE010000048.1:0-8030 GCA_964650085.1 uncultured Candidatus Saccharibacteria bacterium
ACTTTCTTTGTTAATTTGAAGTCAGTATGCTTTCTTAATTTCTTGCTATATTTCTTTACAACCTTATCTGTTAAATCTTCTGAAGATTTCTTAGATAGTTTTAAAGTATAGTGTTCGCCTGTTTCTGAATTGTAAAATCTGAAAACGTTTGACTTCTTTTTCTTTGATGAACCTGCCATGTGATATGTGATTAAACTTGAAGATTATATCGTTATATTCGATTATTTTCAATTCAATTCTCGTCGTAAATACAATAAAAGTAAGGATTTTGGCTCAGAAACTTAAAAAGTTAGCATATTGGGGTGCTTTTCATCAAAATAGTAGTTGATGATGCTAAATTTTTTCACCAATGCTGGAGGTTCATTGGTGAATAGTAAATACTCATTACGGTAAATCTTAAGAGTAATTTGACCATTTTTAGAAGTGTCTATTACATTATTTGGTTCGTAACTCATTAGATTGTGAGTAACTACTTCTGCTGGATGCCCATAAGAATTGTTGCTTCCAACTGAGATAACGCTAACTTCGGGCTTGATTAAAGAAATGAATTCTTGGGAAGTAGAGTGGCGACTACCGTGATGAGAAACCTTCAATAAATCAACGTCACCGATGGCTTTAGCAAGTAAGTCTTCATATTTTGAAGACAGATCCCCAGCAAAGAATGCCTTAAAATCTCCTACTTTGAGAACAAAAGAGAGGGAAGCATCGTAAGACTAAGAAAATGGTTCAAGTTCTTTGGCCAAATGAATTCAATCGATGAATCATTCCCTAGATCAATCTTTGCTCCCGCAGTAGGGGTTAAGACTAGAGTTCCTAGTTCTGCGAGTTTAAATTTTAACGAATCGATCGTTCTAGAATCCTTATTGTGCATTGGCAAGACCAATGTTTTTATTTCATAATAATCAAATAGTTCTAAAAGTTCGCCATAGTGATCGGAATCGAAGTGAGTAACGATAAGTAAATCGATAACCTTTCTGGGGTAGGTGACTGCATCGAGTTGCTCCATCAATGATGAATTATTTCCAGTATCTACAAGAATATTCTTATTATCATGTGTCTTAAACAATGCTGAATCTCCTTGTCCGATATCGAAAAATGTAATTTGAAAGTAAGGTTGTTGCTGGTATCCAAATAAATGAAGAGTAAGGGCAACTACAATTAAAATGATAACTTTATTCATGTTTGTGTATATTAGCTATTTTATACAAGATAGTTATTGCCAAGAATCCTACCAGCATAAACTCGACCGCACTAAGTTTTAGAGAGTATTGTGCAAAGGTTTGAGTTAACTGAATTATAATTCCTAAAACGATTTCTACAATCTTAAGTAATGGTACAAATACCTGACTGACAACTAATAGTAAAGAAGCAACCGAAGTAAGTGGAGTCAAAATAATATTGAACAAAACGCTCATTAGGTTAAAGCTATTATTTAGTAGAGCAACCGCTGGTGATGTAAATAGCATTACTATGATTTGTTCAAGAATGACTTTCATAATTCCTTTTGCTCTCACTCTTCCAGCAACAATAACTCCAAAATAAGCTAAGTATGATAGAGCAATACTGAAGTTAAAAATATTGAAAGGATTGAGAATTATAAAGCAGAGAATTGTACTAAGAATTATTTTCACTGGGCTTGCGTAGACTCCAAGGTAGTTGAGCAGTGTATTTATAGAAAAAAATAATAAGGCTCTAAGCCCGGAAAGATTAGTAACACCAGCTATTAATAAGTATATAACTCCAATCACAATAGTAATTAATCCTCGCTTCCTCTTGTCTATAAAGAACAACGACCCGTCTATTAAAGATAGTATGAGAATAAAGTTATACCCAGATAATGCAAGAATATGAAGAGCGCCGATTTCTTTGAAATTTTCTTTTAGCTCTTTAGAAACAAAAGAACTATCTCCAAACAGCAGGGATTTTGCAAAGTCCGAAGAATCTTTGCTCAAATTATAGTTAAGGCTATTTTGAATAATGTTTTTAATTTGGAGAATAAAAGGAAGGCCTTCAGCTACCACTTCAATTTGTTCAGGTTGAATGGAGTAGTAGGAGTTTTTTGATAATGTATAAAACGCCGAAAAGTCATTTAGTTCAAATTCCCCTAATATGTTTACCCTTGAAAATATATTGAGTTGTTCAGAAGTTTTAACCTGGACAATTATGTTTCGAGAAGGGCTATAACCTTCATAGTAAGCTTGGTATTTGGCAAGAATAATTATTGTGTCAGAATTACTATCTTTAAAGTTAGCTATATTAGCTATGAAAACATTGCCGTAAAATATACCTAGTAATATAAGAACAGTTGTAAGGATTCTGCGCTTTTTGTAGATGAGTACGAATATTGGAACTATAATTAAACTAGGAATGATTGTTGAAGAAATGCTAAATATCAAAACTATAAGACAAGTTATTACAGAAGAATTCAGTAGTGTAGAAACTCTTCGCTTTAGTTTTTTTAAGAGTTTACTCCCGAGGTAAATATACCTCAAAAAAAATGTTTTCGTAGAAGTTCCCACTGTAAACAAAAGTTTGCGTGTTCTCAAGAAGAAATATTTTAATAGCTAGACTTAAAGCCAGCAGAATAAGAATTATTGTATTCCGCTTTTTCATTGGGAGATTTTAAGCCTTAGAGAGTTTGTATTACTATGTTCTGCAATACAATATTTTGAGTGGGTTTTGCGAAGTTGGATTCTGGATCATCAACAGGTACGTTGTTAATATTCAGTAGTGTTTGGATTCCAGACGTTATCAATCCTATTGGTGTAAATCTTCCATTAAAGAACTGAATAATTTGGCTCGAACTATCTGCAAGCACTATAAAGAATTGAGTAGAGTTGGTATCGTAACCATCGTTAGCCATAAAAACCATGTACTGTTTGGCAGCAGGAGTTGTTAAGGATGCGGTAGATAAATATCCTTCTCCAATCAACTTATCTTTTTCCTCCTGAGAAAGTGGAAGTGAATCCAAATTAACCTCACCTTTTAAGACGTACCCAGCTCTTCCTTGTCCATCGTCTGTAGGTTCTGCATTAAGAGTATTTCTATCTCCTCCTTGAACAAGGACATTAGGGACTAATCTGTGGAAAAGAGTATTTACATAATAGTTATTATTCGCTAGGTATACGAAATTATTCACATTTGTTGGTGCGCTCTTTTCAAAAAGATCAATTGTAAAAGTACCTAAATTAGTTGTTACTGTGGCAAGGTAGTTTAGATTTTGATCAATTGTTATTGGAGGAGAGTCTGCAAAAATGTCATCAGGATCATTAAATATTTTACCTATGCTGAGAATTTTGCTGAGAGAAATATTCTGGGCCGTAACGATCAGAATTCCAAAGGAGATTAATATTCCTACTAGGTACAAAAAAACTTGATTTTCTTCTTTGAACATTACGAGTTTTGTCTAACTACTTCAAACATTATTATAGAAGCAGCGACGCTCATGTTCAATGAGTTTACGAGACCAAATTGAGGAATTGTTAAAACTTCATCACATTTTTCAACAACTTCCTCGGAAAGACTTTTGTCTTCACCTCCGATTATGTATAGCCCGTTATTGTTTAGAGCTTTTCCTGTGTAAATGTCTCCACCTCTTTCAATTCCATAAATAAAATATCCTCTTTCTTTGAAGTACTTAATTGTTTGGAAAATTGATCCTTGAATAACATTTGTATGGAAAACAGCTCCTGTAGATATCTTAGCAACTGTAGGCGTAATCTTAACGTCTTTAGGGATAATAACACCTCCAAAACCAGCACATTCTACTGTTCTTACTATAGCCCCAACGTTTTGTTCAAATGTTGAGTCGTATATAAAAACGTAAGGCTTTTCTTCGTAGAATAGTTCATCGCTTAATTGGGTATATTCGTAATCTACAAAACAAGCAACGCCTTGGTGTTCTCGATTTTCAGTCATCTTTGCAAGTTCTTTGCGTGGAGTATACTTAATTGCAACTTTATTCTTCTTAGCTAGATTTTTAATCAAAGCGATTTTTTCAGACTCATCAATGCCGTCTTCAAGAAAGAGAGTGTCTATATTGAATTTAGACCTTAATGCTTCTAAAACTGTGTTTCTTCCGTAGGCTAACATTGAGATGAGAGATAAGTGCTAATTAAAAAACGACCCTTCGGCCGTTTGTGTTTATTTTTCAACTTCTGCAAGTTTTCTAAGCTTCTTGTAAGCTTTCATTGAGACAGTGACTCGCTTTACCTGGCCGTCAACTTCTATCCTAACTTTTCGTAGGTTTACTTTCCAAGTTCTTTTAGTGTTTTGTGATTTGAATTTCCATTTTCCTCCTCCTCCGGAAGCTCCTCTTCTATGTTTCTTGTTTCCACCAAAAGCTGTTTTTTTTCCTAAAATTGCGCAAACTCGTGCCATATATGAATTCCTAATGTTTTTTAACGACTAATTATATTTTATAAGTCGATATTTATCAATAGAAAAAGGGCAAAAGGTTATTAGTTTGAGGTTTTAAGTTATAAGATTGTTCGCATCTTCTATCATTATTTGAATCTTTTGGCCTTAGACCTTTTAATCTTTGGCTGTGGAATGTTATACTTTGACGCATATTTCTGGATTGACAAGAATAATTTTTACTTTAAAATCACAGAGTCTTTGCAAAAAGATGCCACTCTAGCTCAGTTGGTAGAGCAGCTGTTTTGTAAACAGCGGGTCGTGGGTTCGAGTCCCCCGAGTGGCTAATCTTATCCGAGAATGACGGAGTGGTCAAACGTACCTGACTGTAAATCAGGCAGCCTTGTGCTTACGGAGGTTCGAATCCTTCTTCTCGGATAATTTAATAAATCTCCCTACATTTCCTCCTCATTAAATGTATTTAGTAGTTCCGCAAAAGGGTTTGCTCTGCCTAGATTCTTGATCTTTTCTCTTAAAGAGAGTTTGTTATGACTTGCATGAGCTTTATTAAAATTATCGTGAGCTCTGGCTAGTTCTTCTTCAAGAAGTCTAATTTCTTCATCATGTTTTTCAACTGTTTCTCCATAAGGGCTAACTGCATCTTCGGGTCGTAGAATTAAATAATCTCTTTCTTCATGAACTGATTCAATTGCCTTTTGTAAGCGCTGAATTTGTGCGGAGTAATATCGACCTGATCTAGTAGTGAGAAAATCTCTCATACTTTCGGATATTATTAGGGTATTGGCGTCAGAACTAAAATCTGACTCGGGAATATGTGACATAAGAATGTGTTAATAACTAGATATACAAATTAAAACTTTATAAAAAGTTTAAAAAGAAATCTTAGTTGTTAGGCACTCTTGGCATATTCATAAGAAGAATTATATCACCCTTTTTAATTAGCTTAGGTCTTTTTTTGATCTTAATTTAGTATCTTTGCATCTTCGAATCTTTCCGCCAAGGAGGACAGCCTATGGCTGTTTATCTTATTCCGACTATAGCGCCTTGAACTGAATCCATCTCAATTAAATACTTCAATCTTTGGACGTCTAATTTGTTAATTTTCTGCGACTCAAAAAGACTGTCTACCAATTCTAGATACTTAGAATCTCTTTTATTCACAAAATAAGGAGAGTTAAGTGCTCCAAATTTCAAAGGTTTCCATCTGCTTTCTTCGTACGTAAGCAGATCGGCGTATAAAACAGCAAGGCAAATAAGACCTTCTAAATCCTGAACTTTTTCTTCATAAAGAGGAAAATAAATTACTTTTGGAAAATATTTTCTCCACTGAGCAACAATTAATGGATTACTGGTCCATCCAAAAATAATTCCATTTTGCAAAAGCTCATACAAACTTTGTGAGTATCCTTTTCGCTGTCCCTGTAAGTCTGGTCTTACTACGACTCCAATTTCTGAATAAATCTTTTTAGAGTTTAAAAAATGTCGTAACTTTGGGAATAATGAATTAAAAGCGCTATTTTCAACAGCGTGTTTACTTAAAAGATAATTCCATGCCGAGCGGTCTTCAATTAAACGTTTAAGATTTTCCATTCTGGCCAAGCTTATAGGTGAATCTAAAGTTTCTACCAGATACTCTAGAAGAGCAGCTGGTTCTCCCTCATCTAGCAAAACATGAACATTAGCAAACAGTGTGGCATCTATATATTCCTGAAACTTGGTAGGATTTTCTTCAAAAGCCGCAATAGTTAAATCTGCAGTTCCCCAACCTTCGTTTTCTGCAATTATAGGAAGAATATATTTTCGAATTTTATTAAGATTATCCGAATTACTCAAATCGATATGACTATATGAAGTAGTGTCCGTTGTTGTGTTTACCTTTTTGAAGTCGAGTTTTATTATTTCAGTCATAGTGCGAGTAGTTTTAAATTTATCATATCATGTAGCTTGCTGTGTTTGATATAATTCAACGTTGCTGAAGTAGCTTCCGTCTACGCCAAGGCTTCGACGGACAAGCAGCTGGATGCAAACGCAGCTGAAGTAGCTCAGATGGTAGAGCGCACCCATGGTAAGGGTGAGGTCTCGGGTTCGATTCCCGACTTTAGCTTATGGACAATTAAAATATGAAAGATTTTGACAGTAACTCAAATTTGTCGACAAAAGCCACAATAGTTGTGGGTATATTTGCTGCATTACTTACCTTATCAAATTTTAAAACGGAACTGGAGGGTTTTCATCTGTTTAATACAGAGATATCGGCATGGGCAATAGGTGTCATTATGGCCTTCTTATTAGTTTCCGTGATGTATATTTATTCATTAGGGTATGTGTTTTCTCTCTATCCGTTAGTAGCAAAGTTAAGAATTTTTAGGTACGCAGAGAATTTAGGCGACTTATTTTTTGTATTAGCTTTACTCTCACCAATAATAGCTTTAATATCTATACCAGTTGCACTTTCTCTTCGTACACTTCTCACACGATTGGGATATGGGGTCGAGCAAAATCCTCAACTACTCTTCCAGATCTTCTTATCAATCTCTGTAACTGCGATTGTAGCCATTCAAATAATGTTATTTTTAAGATCATATCGCTTTAGAACTAAGATGCTTGAGGAGCAGATTAAATTCTATAGGAATCAACGTTCTAAAGGAGGGAGAGAAAACAATCACTATTATTTGTTTGAATTAGCTAAATCTATTGAGGCTAATTTAAAAAGACTCTATTCAGGCCTTTCACAAAGTAATCGAAATAGTTTTAGTCAATTGGTCAATTTTGCTACTCAAGACAACGTAATAACTAATTACGATAGGGCGCAACTCCTAGATTTATTAGACTTCAGAAACCAATTTGCGCATGGACAAATTGACAATTCACAGCAAAACTTTATTAGCGGTAGTGTAGGGGCGCAAATGATTACTGAGGCACAAAGAATACTCGGCGTCTTAGAGCAAGCTAATCTAGCAGATAAGAATTAAAATTTGTATCCCAACACATAGCTTCAATCTTTTCCTTCATGAGATAAACTCTTCATGAACAATTTAGAATTTCTAATAAACATGCTTTTCCAAAAGAATTTTGGAACTAAAAGCATTAACAAAGTATTGAAACTCAGCAACACAGTAGAAGAATTTATCGAAAACATTCAGCTATTGTTTGCAGATTCAGATCAAGATCTGGTAAATAATAAAGCAGAAGTTCAAGGAATCTTAGACCGGTGTCAGAAAACAGGCGTTGCTTTAATCAACTATTTCGAGGAGTCGTATCCTCAACTTCTAAGAGAGATTCCTGATTCACCTTTGGTACTAGCGTGCAAAGGAAGTATCGGCTTACTAAAAAGCCCTTGTATAAGTGTTGTAGGAACTAGAGATTGCACACATTATGGCAAACAAGTTACGAAAGAGTTATGCGAATTCTTATCTACACATTCATTTACTACAGTTAGTGGAATGGCTTTCGGGATAGACGCAGAGGTACACATAAATTCCATGCAAACCATTGCTGTTCTTCCAACATTTCCTTCAAAAGCTATACCCGCAAATAATCAGAGAATCTATCTAGATATATTGAACAAAAATGGATTAATAATTTCTGAAAATATAAAAGATGAAGAAGTCGCACCGTACATGTACGTTTCAAGAAACAGAATTGTTGCAGGA
>CAZYSE010000049.1:0-5438 GCA_964650085.1 uncultured Candidatus Saccharibacteria bacterium
CCACTTATGGCTCAATAAAATCGACCAGTTTCAACGATTTAGTTAATATTGGTACTCCTGGGGTAGTTACAACAACCCTTCATATTGAAAATGCCATCGGAAGTGAATATATAAAGGAATTTGGCGGCATCAAAAAATTCTTCAATTGGGATAAATTGTTATTAACAGACAGCGGTGGATGGCAAGTTTTTTCACTAATAAACTCTAAGGATAAGAATGCTGGCGGTAAGAACAAGGCAACAGAGGCCGGCTGCAGTTTTATTGATGAAAATAATGGTAAACAAAGACTTTTAACTCCAGAATCTTCTATCCAAATCCAGGCCAACTTAGATTCTGATATCCTAACGGTACTAGATTACCCAATTCTTGGAAACGCATCTTTTGCGGAACGAAAAGAATGTGTGAGAATTAATACTCTGTGGGCAAAGCGAGCTAAAATTGCATACGATAAGACTTTTGAGTCAAGTTCGGACAAATTATTAGGGGCTGTAATTCAAGGAGGGAATGATTTTGAGTTGAGAAAACAATCCGCAGAAGAATTATTAGAACTTGATTTCGATTTATACAATTTTGGTGGATTGCCGCTTCATACTCCAGTTACATGGAAAACTAAATCTGAAGAAGGTTTTTATCACGAAATGCTCCAGTATGTTTCTGATTTGATCCCTAAGGACAAGACTAAGTATGCAATGGGAGTCGGTCAGCCAACAGATATTGCATTTTGTGTAGATGCTGGTTGGCAGATTTTCGATAGCGTGTTGCCTACTAGAAACGCTAGACACGGCTACTTGTACGTCTCCGAAGGACAAGGAGAAGAAACCAGATCATACAAAAGCTTTGCTCACGATATTTTAAGAGTTAAAAAAGAAGATTATAAATTCGACAAAAAACCTGTGGATGCTAATTGCAAGTGCGAGTGCTGTCAAACTGTATCAAGAGCATACTTACGACATTTAATTCGAATTGATGAGCCAGCTGGGTTTAGATTAGCCACAATTCACAATCTAACTTTCTACCAAAATTGGATGGAGAAGTTAGCTAAATAAGATTGTATTCAGTCTAAAAAAATCTTAGAATAAAATTGTTTAACTATAGATATGGCCGACTCCAAATTTTTTGATGAATTCTCACCTGGTTCTAAAAGACCTCAACCTACAGAATTGTATGATGATGTTCATTTAGATATTAAGTTCAATGATGATTCTGAACGAATAACTTTCCAGGATGACCCAATAATTTCTGATTTACCGTTAGAACCGAAACATTCATATCTTGTAGAAGCAGATGGCAAAAAAATTTACGATAGTGGATTCAGTTCTTATAGGACTTTACAGCACTTTTTTAACAATATGACTGATCCTAGGCAAATAAGCTTTGGCTCTGCTTCAAATGATATTAGTTACGCAATAAATCACATCGAAGCTGTACTACGTTCCTCTTATGGTGATTACTCTGGTAGAACGCAAACAGGCTTACAACAACAGTGGGAACGGCAATACTTAGAAACAATTCTTCCACTGTTCAACAGCATGAGAAACGTACTTTTATCCTTTCTAGCTGAGCGGTATGACTCAGCAAATAGACCAGCTGTTGTGACTCCGCTCACTGCAATGACCCCTGCTCCCACTTACATTGAACCTAGCCTACCAAATAGAGTTCCCCGCATCAACGATTTGTTTGACTCAACTTTGCACCAGCTGGTTCAAATTATTCCTACAGAAGAAAATGATTACAAAAGTGTCCCTAATACTCAAGAATATCAAATCCAGTTAACGCAAATGAGATTGGTGTCTGACCACTACAGTCAATTCTTAGCGACAATACTGCACAATTTCGACATCTTATCGCCGTCCAATGTTCCTTACCTTAAGCCTGACCCACAAAATTCAAAGGATTTTTCTACTTTAGGAGTTGCAGGTTGGTTAGATAGGTTGTATGCAGACATGGATAATATAGATTTCGAAATCGCTTACCCAGCTTTGTATAAAGCTATTTGGAACAACGATGATCGATCTGGAGTCTTGCTTCTGGCAGTAAACAGCGCAGAAAAACCTTCCCAAGCAAAAGTGTTTTATTATTTCTTATCCAAATTGATTGTTGATGTTTTAAAAGAAAAAACAACTGCTGTGTTGGCTAATTGGTACAATGCTAACTATGCACTCAGAAACTATTCCAAAGATGTGCACGATGCTGAAAAAGGATTTATGAATCCAGCATATAGACTATCCACAGATGATTTTGGAAATCTGTTATCTGTACAAGACTTTTTTGCTTTATGGACAATCCGTCTAGACGAGTTACACAACGTATTGTTAGGAAGAGGTCAATTCCAGGATTGGCATCACGATTGGATTGAGTGGCTTGCTCACATGATTAATGTTGGTGGGGGCGAAGATCTTCAAAATAGAAGAACGTTAATACGAGAAATTAACGAGTTTAAGCCTTAATGCAGGCTAATTTCCTTGTTACCTTAAGAACGTTCGTTTATAATTCCGTATATGAATATTGAATCTAACTACTACAACTTCAATGAAGTTAAGTTTTCTGTCGACGCGGAGTTACTTTCTGCGGTTAGTCCCGAAGAAGTTGCTGCCGTATGGAGAAAATATCTTGGCAAAGATGGAATTGTAACCGAGATGTTAAAAAAGATTAAGGACATAGCACCAGAAGAACGAAAGCAATATGGAAATGACATCAATATTCTAAAAAACTACCTAGACGAATACATTAACTCAAAAAGAGGAACGCTTTTGGATTCAGATAAGGATGTTTACTTCTCGCAAGTACTCGAAGCTCCAATTTATAATGCACCTAAAGTAGGCCACCTTCACCCATTAACTGAAACAACAATGGAGATGAACGAAGTTTTCAGAAGATTGGGATTTAGTATTATGGACGGCCCAGAACTAGAATCAGATGAATATTGCTTTCAAAGATTAAACTTACCTTTGCACCATCCAGCTAGAGACTTACAAGACAGCATTTTCATCGAGGAACCAAACATTCTTCTACGAACACAAACTTCATCTATCGAAGCAAGAGTTTTAGAGAGTTATGAACCACCGTTCAAGGTTGTTATGCCAGGGAGAGTTTATCGAAATGAAAAAGTGAATAGAACTAATCATTTTACTTTTCATCAGTATCAACTAACCGTTGTAAAAGAAAAAGTGAGTATGTCAGAATTATTCTCTGTAATCGATTTCTTGTTTAAGTCGATGTTTGGACAAGATGTAAAAACAAGATTCAGATGTAAATATTATCCAGAAGTTGAACCAGGAGTTGGCCCTGACATGCTTTGCTTTAATTGCAAGGGTGAAGGTTGTGCTATTTGTAAAAATAGGGGTTGGATAGAAATGGGAGGAGCTGGAATTATTCATCCCAATGTAATGAAAATGGCAGGCTTAGATCCAGCAAAGTATCAAGGATATGCTTTTGGAATGGGTCTAGATAGATGGACAATGGCTCGACACGGAATCGATGACATCAGAACTCTTCTTGATGGAAACTTAGTTTACAAAAACTAGAGCTCTGTCTCAACAACTTCTAAGTCACCCGTATCTTTCTCAGGCTGTGATTCAAAATAACTTGCAAGATCTCTAATAAACTCATCATAGAAATCTAAGTTTTCTAGCGTAAATCCATTAAAATCATTATGACTAAAGACTCCTGAGTGCATTTTTTCATCAAACTCTCTAAACAAAGTAATTAGTAACGGAACTATTCTTCGTACAAGTCTCGCATACTCAATAACATATGGTTTTGAAATATTACCAAGTGATTCATCCTTACCCAGTAGATTTATGTAAAATGCAATCGAATGTATCTCCTGACAAAATTCTACAAAATGAGAAGAAGTCAAATTGTGCATTTCATATAAACTTAAAGTTTCTAGGAACGACCTAATGTTTTCATATTTTCTTTTACCAAACTGCAATAAATCTTGTTCCAAAGTAAGTTTGGTCATTAGGGAATGGGGTAGAGGATTTTTAGCATGGGGGCTCCTTGCACTTTGTCTTGAATGCCCTATTTGAACTGGGAAGCTTTTAATATCCATTGTTGAAATTTTAAATACCGGATTATATCACTATGGTCACAGCATTCAAGAACGGCTTATTCCTGACTAAAAGCTCTTGCTCGTTCAAAATAATAATCTGCTGATACAACAAATTCTTTTAGTTCCTCATAGATTGTCTGCGTAGGGATTGTTAGATCAGACAACGAAAGTTGCTCAGCCTGTACCATGACCTGAACTTTATTAAAAAACATCATAAATTCTTTCATTAATTCATCCCACACTGCTGTAAATTCTTTTACGAAAGGATTTGATACATCTTCAAATAGCTCTACGCCGTAAACCCTTAAGTAATCGCTAGAATAGTAAAGCTCCGTAAGAACCGAATCTACTTTAGATGCGTCAAGATCACTCTTTTTACTTTCGACTACAAATTTTAAAAGTGCTCTTGCTGTAGTTAACCTCCTACAGTGCATTTCTCGGAATGTAGCTAGGATTTCAGCTTGATAAGATGGATCAGAATAAATTAAGCTCATGGTGTTTATTTTTAAATACAACTTCTATAATGCGTTACCCGTAAGTAAACTAACGCCAGATTATAGCACCATTATACACCTCTGCAAGAATTTCTACAGAATACCGACTACCCAAATCCTACAGTATATAATATAATTCAGAGTTAAAGTTACACCCAATTCTATGGCAATGACAATGGAAATCTCACGAGGAATGATTATTAAATTCAATAATGAACCTCATATTATTATAGAAAAAGAGTTTTATTCTCCTGGAAAAGGTGGGTCATTCAACAAAACGAGACTAAAAAGTATTAAAACAGGAAAAATTGTTGCTAATGTTTTTAAATCCGAAGAAAAAGTAGAAGAAATTGAAGTTACTACGATGACTGTTCAATTTGTCTACGTGGATGGCGATAACGCTGTTTTCATGGATCCAACTACTTATGAACAAATGAATGTTCCTCTTTCAAGTATTGAAAACGGAACTGATTTTCTACATACAGAAGCAAAATACATTGCAAAAATATACGAAGGAGAGGTAATCTTCCTTCAACTACCACCTAAGATTACATTGGAAGTAACAGAAACTCCTGATGCAGTAAAAGGCGATACTACAAGTGGAGCATACAAAGATGCTACTTTAGAAACTGGTGCAGTTGTAAAAGTCCCGTTGTTCATAAAATCTGGTCAGAAAATTATCGTAAATACTGAAGACAGAGCGTATTTTAGTAAAGAATAAAAGGCATACTGCGGTATGCAAAAAAGAAAGGTTAAAAGGCCAGAAAAGGTTAAAGATTAAAAAACCGATGTCATGGTGAGGAACCGCCACAAAGTGGTCCCTTTGGGAAACCATACATCTTCCTCTAATATTGACTATTTAAAACTATGAATTCATCTTTGCCCACTTG
>CAZYSE010000049.1:5448-7714 GCA_964650085.1 uncultured Candidatus Saccharibacteria bacterium
ATGGCACCACGCAGTGGTGTCAGGTGAGGTAGAGAGGTTTTATTCTACATACCTAGTTATGAACACAACATTACCCACTTGGAAGTTATTAAAACAAAATCCTCATCTTTTTCAGAGATATTTTGTAAAAGAATACATGATTCATGCATGTAGAGAATTCTTTTTGAACAGAAAGTATCACGAACTCGAAAGCCCAATAATGACTCCAGCTCTTCCACAAGAGCGATATATGTCTCCATTGCATACAACAGTAACTTTTGGAGATGGGTCAACTAAAAAACTATACATTACACCAACAACTGAGACTTATAATAAAAAAATATTAGCTGCAGGTTTAGGAGAGCACTTTGTAATCACAAAAGTTGCTCGCGGACTAGAGCAGATTGGTCACAATCATAACCCGGAATTTACAATGCTTGAATGGTATCACCTAGACGCAGACTACACAGATATAATGAACGACTGTGAGGAACTCTTTAGATATATGAAGAGTTTTTTAGATTCTAAATTCCAGAATGAATTACCTCATCCAGATTACATATTCGGAGATAAGATTTTCTATGCTGGTGAAGTAATTGATATTTCTGAAGGTTGGGACAGATTATCAGTCCCAGATGCGCTTCTGAATATCTGTGGCATTAAATTAGAGGAGATTCAAGATATTAAAAAGTTTAGAGAAGTTGCAAAGGAAAAAGGCTATAACGTATCGGATACAGATGACTGGCAAATTATTTTCGAACTCATTTTTGCTTCTGAAATTGAACCTACTTTCAGCAAAACTAAACCAACATTTGTATATAACTATCCAAAAATCATGTGTCCATTAACTCAAGAAAACAAAGACAACCCACTAGTTTGCGAGAAAGTAGAGTTATACATTGCAGGAAAAGAATTAGGTAATGGTTATACCGAATTGCGAGATTGGGAAGAGCAGTACAAAAGATTCAAAATTGAAGAAGAAGCAAGAGAGCAGTTGGGATTAGAAAAAATCGAGTTCGATCATGACCTGGTAGATGCTTTAAAGGAAGGCCTTCCTGATGTTGCAGGAATTGGAGTCGGATTAGATAGAGTAGCGATGCTGTTTGCAAATGCGAAGTATATTTCGGAGGTGAATTATTTCCCTGGTTCGGATTGGAAGTAGAACTCCCCTAGTATGAACAATACTGTTCATACTTTCCCCTCTTAATTTAAGAGGGGTGAGCGTAGCTCGGGGAGTTTAGTCATGGTAAGGATATACTATTCCGCCGTAACAAACCCACCTTTATCAGGTAGATATAAAATTTAAACCTTTGTAACCAAAGGTTACCAAAGTTTTGGGAGCGAAATCGGGAACGAGAAGTAATATATTGTAAGTCTCGCCGATTTCTTCCCAAACCCCTATCAACATAGGCCTGCTAGTGTAGTTTAGCGTGCTTTTGTTCAACTTTAAAGGTTATAATACGCTTATGAAGAATCAAAACGACCCTACAGCAAAATACTACGACTTAGTCAGCAGTCATATTAAACCTTCTGAGATTACACACCAAGAAATTGAATTAATAAAAGCCCTAGTACCCGAAGGTGCGAGTATTCTAGATATAGGATGTGGAACAGGTAGACATTCAATACCTTTACTAGAACTTGGATTTGATGTTTATGGAGTAGAGGAAAGTGAAGGCATGATAAACGCGTTAAGATCAAAGGTAAAAGATCAAAGTCTAACCAATTTTCAGAATGACAATATCTTCTCTGCTCATTTCGATCAGAAATTCGATTTACTCATACTATTTTGGAACACTTTTAACGAAATTGCTTTGAATCATGAAGATGCCGAAAAACTAATTCAAAAGCTTTCCGAATTGATTTCTGAGAACGGTAAAATTTTAATCAACTCTGACAACCCTGCAAGTTGGGACGTATCGAACTTTTCTCATAGCTTTTCAACAAATATTGAAGGCAAAGAAGCTAAGTTCGTTTGGGAAATCATTGAACATGATAAGAAACTTAATGTGACAATCTCGAAAGAAACACTTATTCTTGACGATAAACCTGCTTACGAAGCGTTGATCAAACAACGTTGGTATTCAGTCGAAGAATATTCAGAGCTGTTTCACAGAATGGGTTTCACAGTCGAGCAGAAATCAATAAAAGGGAATGGAGAGTTGTATTTGGTAATTAGCAAATCAAATTAAAGGTCTAGGCTTCCTTCGTCTCCAATTCTCCAATAAGCAATTCCTTTAATTCCATAAATCGAAGCTAGATCATTTCGTGTTTGGATACTCTGCTC
>CAZYSE010000050.1:0-5642 GCA_964650085.1 uncultured Candidatus Saccharibacteria bacterium
AAATGGATAAATATCATGGTGAAGAATCAGATTGGGCGTTGGCCGAAAAAATGACTATGGAAGCTATGGAGAAATCTGGTGTTCCATTCAAAGTTGTTCATGATGGAGCAGCATTCTACGGTCCAAAAATGGATTTCCAGATTAAATCATCAATTGGAAGAATGTTTACAGCATCAACAAATCAGCTTGACTTGTTCATGCCAAAGAAATTCAATTTAAAATATATCGATAATGAAGGCCAAGAACAGACTCCAGTTGTTATTCACAGAGCGCCTTTAGGTACACACGAAAGATTTATTGGTTTCTTAATCGAACATTTTGGAGGGAATTTCCCAGTTTGGATGCATCCTTCTCAAGTAGCAGTTCTAGCAATTTCACCAGATAAACAT
Organism: uncultured Candidatus Saccharibacteria bacterium; assembly: GCA_964650085.1. Lineage (GTDB taxonomy): Bacteria > Patescibacteriota > Dojkabacteria > J137 > J137 > KLAP211. The sequence continues at coordinate 390 of CAZYSE010000050.1, forward strand.
GGAGAATACGCAAAAGAGTTACAGAAGAAATTCCGAGAAGCTGGAGTTAGGGTTAGTCTAAATGTAGAAGCCGAAACTCTAGGAAACAAGATCAGAAAAGCTCAAGGAGATAAAACACCTTACATGATCGTAGTCGGAGACAAAGAAATGGAATCTGGTAACTTAGCTATTCGAAAAAGATCAGGAGAGAATATTAATATGTCGCCAGATGAATTTGTGGCTTATGTAAAGGAAAAGATAACTAGTAAATCTTTAGAAGTATAAGGTAGTTGTTAGTCAGTAATCGGTTTTCGGTATTTATGCTGAGAACTGAAAACTGACTACTGATAGCCAAATATGCTTGCCACAATGCAACTTTTATAGTATTATTCAAAAGCAATTTTAGACAATGTTTATGAGCAAAACAGCAGTAATCGAATTAAATGGTAGACAATTCTCTCTAGTAGAAGGTCAATCTTACCGACTTCCAAAATTTGTTGCAGAAGTAGGAAAAACAACACTAGATAAGGTTTTATCTATCTCAGAAGGAGATAAGGTAGAATTTGGAAAGCCTTACTTAGACAAATCATCGGTAGAAATTGAGGTTTTAGCACAAGAATTAGGAAAGAAAGTAGTTAGTAGAATCTACAAAGCGAAATCAAGATATAGAAGAACAAGAGGTAAGAGAAACAATGTAACTTTAGTAAAGGTTTTAAACATTAAATAATATAATTTTTAGAATATGGCACACTCCGCGTCCGTTGGTTCCGTTAAAAGAAATGTAAATGTAGCTGGTAAAAGATTAGGCATCAAGAAGTATGGTGGAGAATTCGTAAAGTCAGGCGAAATTATCGTTAGACAACGAGGTTCAAAATTTCATACAGGCGTTAATACTGCTATGGGTAAAGATTTTACAATCTTTGCAAAGACTCAAGGTTTTGTAGCTTATAGACAAATGACTGGTTACAAAAGAAATCAGAAATATGTTGATGTTTTAGAAAATGCTACAGCTGTACAAGTACCTGTTCAAAAAGCAGAAGTTAAAGCTGAAAAAAAGACTGTAAAGGCAAAGCCAGCAGCAAAGAAGACTACAAAAGCTAAAAAAGCTGAATAGGTCTACTAATTAAGACTTTATAATTTACTCGCTAACAGCGAGTAATTTTTTTTTCAAAATTTGCGTATAATATTAGTAACTTTTTAACTTTTTTTATATGAACAAATTACTATTCATAATCCCAGTTGCAATAATCATTATTTTAATTGTAGCGGTTGTAAATTCCAATAATACTGCGGAGAAGTGCATTATCACGGTTTCTGGAAGTAGCTATGACGTTTCTTCGCTTAAAAATACTCATACTGGCGGTGACATGTTTAACTGCGGAGCAGATATGACTGAAGAGTTCAATGATGAGCATGGAGGCAATTTGAACAAAATTGAAGAATATCTTATCCCTTGAGACTAAGGCTCATTGGTTGTAAGATATATAAATGGAACCGCATCCAGTACCACAAAATTTTTTAGACACGCAGTTTAAGCTCTTTGGAGCATTTACTTTAAAGCAATTTATTCGAATCCTCTTGGGTGGATTAATTGCTGTGGGTATTTTTGTGATAAATATCAACTTCTTGATCAAGCTGCCTTTAATACTCGGTGCGCTTGCTTTTGGTGTTCTGGCTGCATTTATTCCAGGATTTGAAAAACAAGTTGGAGGTTACATCCGCGCGATATTTATTTCTCCAAGATACGTCTGGACTAAACAGAAAGTAATTCCAGAAATTTTATACAATCCTACTAAAAAAGATACAAAAAATGACCAGAACATAGAGTCTGCTTTAGATAAAAAATTGATTGATTTGAACACCTTGCCGTTAGAAAAACTCTTTGGGTCTGCTATGCCTACTGTAATTAAGGATGAACAGGATTCGATGGAACAAGGCAAGGAAAATGTAAACGCAGTGTATGAAGATGTATTCGGTAAAGATATTGTAAATACGGAAAGAAAAATAGATGATTACGAAGCTCTTCCTGTTGCTCCAAAAGTTCAGATACCAGCTAAATCTGTAGAAGGCCCAAGATTTAAAAGTATAGAAGAATACAAGCGCGAAATCGAGAGATTGAAGTTTGAGCTCTCGAAATATACAGGAAAAGACTCAGCTAAAGAAAGGCTAATCACTGACCAGATAAATGAATTATTTATGGAGGTAAAGCTGATAGTTAGCGATTCGAAGTATCAAACAACTGCATCAGTTCAGAATAAACTAAATCACATGACACCTGAGCAAAGCGGTAAAATATTAGCTGGGGTCGTAGTTGGAAAAAAGGATGAACCAATTGATGGTGGCGTGATAGATTTTGTTAATGAGGGTAGAGTAGCTATGAAGGTGCAAATATCCCAGGATGGCAAATTTGTAATGCCAAACCCAATACCTTTTGGCGTTTATGAAGTAAAGATTATTCATCCAACAAAAAGATTCCATACCTACAAAATTCAGGTAGGTGAAGGTAATCCAACTGGTTACAAGTTTAGAGAAAAGTAGTCCAAAATCAGATTTTAGGATATAATTCAGGGCAAGTTAGAAGCTTTAAGCTAGAAGATCTAACTATTATGCTGCGGTGGTGGAATGGTATACACGGCGGACTTAAAATCCGCTGCCCGTAAGGGCGTGAGGGTTCGACTCCCTCCCGCAGTATTGTGACTTCAATACTTCAAAACATAAAATCCTAATAGACCTGCTCGTAAGGTAGAGGGCTCGGCTCCCGCAGTATTGACTCTTCAATACTCTTTAAAAAATCCTAAGAATACTTCCCTTAAGTTGGAGGGCGCGGATCCCGCAGTATTAGTACGAAGCTCGAAATCTGAAATCAGAAGTTCCAAAAAACGAAAACAGATATTACACTCGCTCAAAGAGCTAATCTCCCTCAAAAAAGATTTTTTCCAATCATCATGAAGGAGCCAGCAATGTAGAGGGCGCGGCTCCAGCAGTATTAGAAAAAATACGAGGCTTGAAGTTTGATCCCGCACTTGATGGGGGACGAAACTGAAATCAGAAGCCCTAGAAGGGCCGCTTTGTGTTTCGAAAACTGGAAACTGATACTTCACTTGCTCACAGATTTAAATCGCACAAACCTCATTTGCTTCCAATTTTATTTGACATCTCAGTACAATGGTTATAAAGTATTGTACAAGTACAGGGTATTTTGTGAATTTTTGTTCAAAATTTGTGTCGCAATACAATGACACAGGGGTTATAATCTGCGAACATGCGGTATGACATTTAAATACAGTAGCTATAATTTAGACAATTTCGGGAATCACGATTCTAATAAAGTATTTGTGATAGGTTTGTGCGGAAGTGGCAAAAGTACAATTTCGGAGCACCTGTCTATAATAATGAAAGCAGAACTAAGGACAACTGATTCAATAAGTCTGGAACTTTCTCCAATTAAGCATTCTGATCGTTCTAAGTACGAACAGCTGTATCTGGAGCAGCTGAACAATTTAATCGACAGTAATAGCAGATTATTGATAGAAGGGATGGGTAACTTAAAGCTACCTTGGGGATTTCTTTGCTCTCAACCGCTAATTATTGTTAAAACTTCTCTTATTAGATGTAGTCACAATTGCGCAATAAGAAGTGGCTACAGGTTTCTCTCACCTAGTTACTTTGCTAGATTTTTTGAGATTCTTAAACACAACATTCCCAAGTGGCTAGAAATTCGCAAAATTGAACAATATGCGAAGTCTTATTATATGTATTCGGAGTATTACGCTGAGTAACAAATTGCGATCTGGAAATTTTCCTAACACTTTTGATTCTATGACACTGGGTTTCTATACTCAGTAAGCGTTTCTTGCGTTTAATTCTTCCGATGTCAATCGTCATCATTTCTTGTTGTCAAAGCCATTTCCATCATGTACTCTGTATGAGCACTATTCTTCGGAAAGTACGCAAATTTGTACCGCAGTACAATGCAATTACTTTAATCAGGAAATATAATTTCTGATGTTAATCTATAAAAGATATATATGAACAAGGAAAACTTTTTGTGTGTCGTTTCTAACCCGAGAATCGTTATAACTCTAATTCTATTGGAGGTTTTGAGACACGAAAAAAATATTGGAAGTTTTCAAATTATGTTTGGAGCTATTGTTTTAGGTCTATCCGTATTCACTTGGATCTACGCAAAGGACCCAAACCATTTTTCCTTCAAGCTTGCTAGTTCAAGAGTAATTAGATATGTAAACCTTGGAGCGCTCGCTACATTCATCATCAGTTTGTTAATTACTGTAAAAGAACCGCACACCGTTGCCATCCTTTCTGTGATTCTTTTATCGACAAGTGTCTTGTTGTTGATAGCGATTGCAATGAAATACAAAGCAAGTGCCCACATTGCCTACATGACTGTAGGACTTTTCGCAATGTCGGCCAGCCCAATACTAATTCCAGCAACCTTGTTACCTATCGCTTATTCAAGGTATAGAGCACAAAAACATACACCCTCACAACTGCTGATAGGTTTTCTAGTTGCAATAGTGTCTACAGTAGCTGTAACATCATTCATAAGATAGTTTTACTAAACTTGTGGATAAAGGTGAACAAATAGCTACACAAATAAGAAGTCATTTAGATAATCTAGGAATAGAGTATAAGTTTCTAGAGCACGAACCAACCCCAACTAGTGAAGATTCCTCTCGAGTCAGAGGAACGCCTCTAAACGAAGGAGCAAAAGCTCTGATTCTTCGAACTTCAAAAGGCATTAATGTAATGGCAGTTCTCTCTGGTGATAAGAAAATTGATTCGAAGAAACTAAAAGCTATTTTGAACGATAGTTTTTCTTTCGAGAATCCAGAAGTGATCTTGGAAAGGTACGGTTTAATTATTGGGGGAGTTCCTCCATTTGGAGCACTGCTGGGTATCATTTCTTACTACGACAATTCAATACTAAATAACCAAAACGTTTCTTTCAATTGCGGAACAAAAACGAAGTCTATAGACATGAAAGTCGAAGACTTCGTAAAAGCAGTAGAAGGAAGTTGGGCTGATTTTAGTGCTTAGTTTCTGCACAAATTTGTATTGCAGTACAATGAAATTCCTACTAACTTAACGTATATTCCTGTTACCAGTGCAAATGCCTGGCAAAGCAAGGAGGCTTGCAATGAGTGACCCGCAAAAGCACTACGAACGTAGTGATGGCACGCGGCATGTGATTATCGGGGACGAAAAGGACCCTGATCACGGTCACATTGTCTACGACAAGGAAGGCGATGTCGT
>CAZYSE010000050.1:5652-7495 GCA_964650085.1 uncultured Candidatus Saccharibacteria bacterium
TCGTGTATATTCGGGGCGAAGGTACAACGAAAACCGATGCCCAGTATGACACGAACAGAGGCGACAACGTAGACGATCCGAACTGGCCTAACAAGTAGGCTGTTCGGTCATGAACCTGTGGAGAGGGGTATCAGTATCCCTCTCCTACACTGTATAATAAACTTATGGATAATAAAAAAAGTAACAAAAATTTATTAGAGATAGTTACAAAGATTTTAGAAACAGTGGATGTTTCTAGTTCTAATTCTTTTGAAACAATTGATAAGGAAAAAATGATTGGAACTAGCTGGATCTCACTATCGAGTTCAAAACCAGCGCCTAGATATGAAGATTTAGTTGGCTACAGTTATGTGCGAATTAGCGCTTTTTTTAACATCGAAGGTGATCTTAATTCACCCAAAGGCTACTTACTAACACCATTATCAGAAGGATTCACCTTCTGGGGATATTTAAAAGAAGACTTTAGTGATTATATTCCAGAAGATTTTACCCACTTTGCACCCGGGCTTAATAATGGAAAAGGTTGGGATAATTTCTTTAGAGATCACCTAGAACTTTCAGAAGCAAAAGAATCAATTGTTAGACTTAAAGAACTAGTAGATTCGCTTTAATACGAATCTACGTCTGTTCTCAGCTACTTCGTATTTGTAACCACCAAGTTAAGATCTTTCAAAACCTGTTCAGGTAACTCTGTAGGTCCATTCATCACAGCTGTTTTACCAGTGTAAGTCATTGGGAATGCTACAGTTTCCTTCAAAGATTTTTCTTGAGATAAAAGCATAATTAACCTCTCGATTCCTAACCCGATTCCTCCGTGTGGGGGAGCGCCTAATTCAAAAGCTTTTAACATGTGGCCAATGCTGTCTTCTGTCTCTGAATCGGAGTAACCCATTGTTTTATAAGTAGCTCTTAGAAGATCTGGTCTGTAGTTTCGAATACTTCCGCTTCCAATTTCATATCCGTTGCATACTAAGTCGTATTGAGTTGCTTCAATTTGATCAATATTTTCGCCTTTTAAATGCATTTCCCAATGTTCTTCGATAATTCCGCTAAATGGGTTATGAGTGAAAGTCCAGCCACTTTTACCGTCCATTACTTCGGCGGCGTCTTCCTTATCAACTTTTTTGAACATAGGATATCTTGTAACCCAAGCAAAAGCTAAAACGCCTTCAGCTTTTTCTTCTTCTGTTCGAATATCAAACTTGTCGTCTCCAAACTTTTCCTGAACTTCTTTGAATGTGAATGTCTCAAAAGGACCCTTTCTTAGTTTCCCGTCAACTGCGAGTACAGCGTCAGAAACTACTTTTTCCATAAGTGCTCTTACTTCTTCTTGAGTTCTAAAACTGGTTTCGACATCGAGTTGAGTAAATTCAAAACCTCGGTCTGCTCTTAAGTTTTCGTCTCTAATACATCGGGCGATTTGAAAGTAGTTTTCTACACCAGCAACCATAAGCAATTGTTTGTATTGTTGAGGACTCTGGGGCAAAGCGTAAAACTTTCCTGGATTTACTCTTGAAGGAACAACAAAGTCTCTAGCACCTTCTTTTGTAGATGCAGTAAGAATTGGAGTTTCTACTTCAACAAAATCCTCTGCATAGAGCGCTTCTCGTAATGCTCGGATGAATTTTGATCTCAATCTCACAACTTTAGATAATCTTTCTCTTCGCAAGTCCAAATATCTGTATTGCAATCTTGCTTCTTCGTTAATATCGTAACCGTCTCCTTCAACAGGAATAGGAAGCGATTCAGCTCTGTTCAACAACGTAAGTGATTGAGTTTCGATTTCAATAGTACCTGTAGCAATTTTTGCATTCACCATTTTTTCAGGTCTAGCTTTTACTAA
>CAZYSE010000051.1:0-7252 GCA_964650085.1 uncultured Candidatus Saccharibacteria bacterium
GAGAACTAAGACGTGTAATTCAAGAATCTATAGAAGACCAGGTGGCTCAAGGTATTACAGAAGGGGTTGTGAGAGCAGGGGATGATATTATTTTCGAAGGGTTGAAGTTGAGAAATCTTAAAGAGTAAGAACTCCCCTAATTGCTAGCGCAATTTTCCCCTCTTCAAAAGAGGGGACTGCTCTGCGCAGCGGAGACTGGGGAGTTCTTTTGAATCTTGTACTCTACATCTTCTGATCTTTTAGCCAGCTTGTACTTTATTCTTCACACATATAAAATGTGGTAATGAAAAACATCTACATTGCACTCGCTACCTTCCTCACAATATTCGTTACCAAAGTTTCTGCTAATGGTAGTTTTCTACAAATACCACCAATTTCTGAAATCGATACCTTAGAAGAGTTAATTGCGCTTGTAACAAGACTAATCGTCCCTATATTCCTTTTAACATTCCTAGCTATGCTGCTTTACGGAGCTTTTGTTTACCTAACGTCTCGAGGAGACGAAGCTCAAGTTGCAAAGGCAAGAAGAATTATTGTTATGGCAGTACTCGGATTTACGATAGCAGTCTTAGCTCAATCGATTACATCATTGTTATCAACAATTCTTGACGTAGAAGGTTGATCTTGAGTCAACGTTCCTCACCCACTAACACCCCGCCTGCCTTTGGCAGGCTGCCCCTCTTAATTTAAGAGGGGCAAGGGTGTTGCACTTTGTTGACTGCCAATATAGAATGAGTAATATGAAAAAATTCTACATAACACTCGCAACTTTTCTAACATTATTTGTCTCAAAAGTTTCAGCAAACGGAGGAATTGTTCAAATTCCCAACCCAACTCAGTATGAATCTTTGGAAGACATAATTAGTGCAGTAGCTAGATTAATTGTACCTGTATTTATATTAACGTTTCTTGCAATGTTGCTATATGGAGCCTTCACTTACTTAACAGCACAAGGAGACGACGCTAAAGTAGAAAAAGCTAAAAAAATTATTGTTACTGCCATGATCGGTTTTGTTCTAGCAGTACTAGCACCGTCGATAGCTAATCTAGTTGCAGGAGTGCTGGGAGTAGAAGGACTGTCTTTCTAAAATATATGAAAAAAATATTTCTTGCTTTAATTATTTCGGGATGTCTGTTTATAACTTCTTCTCCGCAAGAAGTTAAGGCCTTATCTGGCGATCCAGCAGTTTGCTTAGTTCCTTTTGGAATTCCAGAGCAATGCCAAGACTCTTACGAACTTGATAACAAGTGCAACATTGCAAAGATAATCGATCCTACTGTAGATTGTTGTATTAATAAATGCAAAGGCGATCCTTCTACAGCTTACAACCCTCAGTGTCCCTCAGGCACTACTGGACCTGACTGCAACGTAGTAAACACTTTAAACAGCCTGAATATTTTTGGAACTAGAATTCAATATTCCCCAGATAAAATTCCATCATTAATTCAATTGGCTATTTCAGCAGCTCTTGCAGTTGTTTCGTTCTACGCATTATTTAGAGGAATGTATTTGTATGCAATCAAAAGACCAAATACCATTGACGCTGCAGAAATTGGAAAGATTAATAAAGAATTCGGGAACATTATTGTAGGTTTTGTTCTAGCATGGTCAGTAATATTCATTGTTGAGTTTGTAATGAGATTCCTTGGTTTACCAACACTAACTCAGATTAGTTTTGATAGAATTGATAGTGGGGATCCAGAAGTAACAAATGTAATCATTATCAATTAATATGAAGCCTAAGATTTTAATCACAACTTTAGTAGGATTCTTACTTCTAAGAGCAAATGTTTTAGCTCAAGGATTAGAACCGTTGGAAAACTCTGGCACTGGTTTACAAGAAATCAAGATTCCAATTTTCCCAGTCTTATTCACAGATTTATCGAGGTACAACACAGTGTTATCCTGGGTAACATTTGCAGGAGGTTTGCTAGTTTCTGGAGTAGTGATCTATTGGATTTACAAAATTGTTAGAGCAGGTTTAAAAGCTATTCAAGCAGAAGGGGAAGCGGATAAAATTACTGAGGCTCGACAACAGCTACAAGCAGCGTTGTCTGGAATTGCAGTTACATTTTTAGTTCCGATTGTATTAAGTTTTGTAGGAATCATCTTCGGTTTTGGAACAATGTTTGAATGGCCAAAATCATTCTCAGGATGTACACAGCCAAATCGAGGAAATGTAAATTACCCACAAGCGGATGGCGGATATCAGTACTACTTTCAAGCTTTTCTCCAAGAGGGAAGTGAAGAAGCGGCTACTGCTGTTTGTAATCCAGAATTAGCTAACCCGGATAGATAATATGGACCTTTGTCAGTTAATCGGATGCGATGTTGTTGGTGAAGAGAATTATCTTTTCAACCTAGAAGGTATTATTAGAACTGGATTCAGTCTAATTTTCGCTGCAATAATTACTTACGGAATTTTTATAATCATAAAGGCAGTGTACAAAATTATTTCTAGTGAAGGTGACGCTGGAAAAGTAGAGTCGGGATTGAACTCTATCAAAGGTGTTTACATTGGAGTAATAATGATTTTTGTTGGGCTGATTGGTTTAGTGGCTTTATTCGCAATATTCAATGTTACAGAACTTCCTGGAAGTCCTACCTTGCCTTCAGATACCGACGGGTCGATCATCAATAATCCGTTCTAAAACAAAATTCCAATTTCCAATTTCCAATTTCCAATATCCAAACCCAAATTCTAATATCTAAATTCTAAACGTAGATGTACAAGTCTAATCACTAGATGTCATGGTGAGCAGCGAGGCACGAGCTTGTCGAACCATAACTATGAGGAAAGTATCATTGTTGGGGACACGAACGATGTATGGTTCGAGAGCCTCACCATGACATCTACGTTTTTTTTGAATTTGGAAATTGGATATTTGAATTTCTCTCCCACCTTGTATCTTCGCGTCTTTTTTAATAGAATAGTGTAAATTAGCTATTAAAGATTTACTATGAAAAAATTTCTAGGGTTAGGCTCCATATTTTCTTTCTTTTTCGTGGCGGCTCCAATGTTAAATCCAGTTCACGCTCAGGACAATTTAATTTGTACAATTTTTCCGTTTCTTGGCCAAATCGGTGCCTTCGGAATTAGTGATATTTGCGGAGGATTAGATCCTGATCGACCTATCGACGAAGCACGAAGTTTAATTCAATTCGGTCTAAACTTAGTTTTTGTAGGAATTATTATCTTAGCGATTTACATTATCGTTAAGGCAGCCATCAACTACATTAGAAGTGAAGGAGACGACGAGAAAATTAAATCTGCTAACAAATCAATCAAAGCAGTGTTCACAGGAATCATTGCATTATTTGTAGGAATCTTAGGAATCATCTTAGTATTAGCTATATTCAACGCTACAGGTGCTGTAAATAACGAAGTACCAGATGCACTGCAATTAGATGGAGCAGGTGGAACAACTGGAATTACTAACCAAGGTGGCAATATTGCACAATAAAAAATGAAGTACTTACGATTTCTAATAATAGGAATCATATTCCAAGCTTTAATGAGTCCTGTAAATGCCCAAATACAGGACTCTACTTTTTCAGGCAATGACGCAGGATCTTACCAGTGTTTCGATGCAAACGGACAACCAGTCATAGGAGATGATCTAGCCAACACTCAAATGCCTACCCCAGATAAATTAATTATAAAAGATCCTTCTTTGGACTTCTTTATCTGCGATACTAACGGAAACGGGAGATTTGATTCTAACGAAACAAGAGCTGTGCTTATTCCACCAAAACTTCAGGTTATAGAAGTTTGGTTTGTGAGAATAATCTATGTAGCTTGGGCATTAGTTGGAGCATACTCATTTTATCTTCTAGTAGCTTTAGGTTATCAGGTGATGATCTCTAGAGGAGACCCAACATCGTTACCGAAAGTAAGACAAAGAATAATTAATTTCATAATAGGTTTTGCGTTGGTTTTCTTAGCAATTCCAATTCTAGACACTTTCTTTAGAGTTCTGGGAATTAATAAGACAGTAAGTTGTTACGATGTACAAATGCCTGGTTTCCAATTCTTTTTTACTACACTTTGTAGCGGAAGCGATCCATGCGCGTTTAATTCCGCTGAAATAAACGATGGAATTGTTTGCCCTATAAGAAACGAAAGGCGATTGTGCCCTGAGGGTGCATCTTTCCGAGTATATGCTTGTAATCCTGAAACTCAAATCTGGACCGATGAAGGAAGAATATAATTATGAATCTCAAAATAAAATCGTACAAAGTTGGTGAAGTCGTATGTATAGATAATTTCTTAGCAGTTAATCTTTCACCTAATTTTCTAGAACAGTTAACTAATCTGGAAGATCTAGCTTTAGTTCCAGAACCGGTTGAAATTATTTTTGAACTCAACGGAACATCGTTTACATTTAATAATAATCCAGCAGACCAAACAATAATAATTTCTTATCAAGAAAAAACATACGACAGCTTAGCTAATTTTTTTCAAACAGAGTTGAACCTCAACTTTAGTATTAACGAATGGATGGGCAGCTTTATCGATGGCGAAGCAGAAGGATTTGGCGATCAAGAAAGTCTAGTTGAATATGTAAACACACTGTCTCAGGATGATAATGTATTAGTAAAAGAAGCGCACAACGAAATACTGAATAGTGTCGAAGAATTATCTACACAAGCCACAGAAGAAGTAAAACCTACTCTAGTACAGATAAAGGAACTTACAGAGAAAATTTTAGAAGCAGATCAAAAAATTGATGTGTTTAATAACTACCAAAACATTGTGAACCAGAATAAGGCTAAACGAGAGAATATAACTTTAGAAAAGGAAAGATTAACTCAAGTGGTATCGGGTTCAAAAGATCTTATCGAATCAAAATCAAAACTTCAGAACGAAATACAAGTTATGCTGGCTGGTGAAAATGTATCTACATTAAAGCAAAAAGCTACACAGGTAAAACAAGGCAGATTAGTAAAGCTATTCAATTACCTGAAAGACACAAGAGCTTTTCACGATTACGATGAAGAAGAAAAAGAAAGGAACTTGAAAATTCCTAAAACATACATGTTACTTTTACTAACTCAAACTTTGGCATCGATTGCTATTTTCTTTTTCACAAGAGACTTATCAGCGTTTCTATATTTAGGATTAGGGTACATAGTTATAGTAGCTAGCGGAATAGTTTTTCAAATTCAAGGTTACGATCAAATAAATGTTGATAAAGATTTCTCTGAACTACCAACTACAACAAAAAAATTTAGTTTGCAGAACGATACTAGAGAAGAAAAAGACCTGATCAAAAATGCCTGGGTAGATGCGCTAGAAAAAGATTTGATAGCGGTAGATACATCTCTTTCGGCAAGATTAGGAGATACGACTTATGAAGGTTTACAAGCAAGACTAGTAGAACTCGATTCGCAATCTGCACAAATAGATGAGACACTTAAAAAACTTGAAACAGAAAAAATGGAACAAGATGATTATTACAAATTTAGAAGAGAGTACGACATATTCACGATCGAAAGAGAAAACCTGCTCGAGAATCTCAAGGGAAAGATGGACAACGCAGCTCTTGAGACTATAAAATATACTATCAGCAAAGTTGATGAAGCTAAACGCGAAGGAGAAAAACCAAAATTAAAATTGCCTTTTATAATTTTTAACCTTAAGGAAAAGATTCAGTGGATCAAAGAAATACCGATACAAGACAACCAGATACTCTTCGTAGAATAATAATTTCATTGCTTATTTTTGTATCTATAGTTTCTCCAGTAATGGCTAGAAGCTCTTCAGAAATTGGGCAAGATATTATTAACAAGCAACAAGAAATTCTTGAAAACGAACGACGTCTTGCAGAGTCTGCAGCAAACAAAAAATACTACGAGACTGAATCTGCAAACTTAGCAGAAGGAGTTCCTAAACTAGAGGCACAAATTAAAGAGCTAGAAGAGGAGTTAAACGGCATCAAACTAGAAATAAGTATATTAGAGCAGCAACAGAAATTGAAGGAGCTAGAGAGGGAACAGACGCAGTTTTCGCAGAACGAAACAATCAAAGGATCGTACATGGATTGGAAGAGTACTAGCCACGACGTAAGAATGTTTATAGACGAAGATATCGACTTTCTAAAAATTCAGCAATATCAAAGTGCAATTGCAGGAAATCAAAAAGAAAGCATTCTTAATTTAACAAATGAATTAGTAAAAATTGATGGAGCAATGACTGTCCTCGCTCAAAAGAAAGCAGATTTAGATACAAAACAAGCAGAAGTAACCGAACAGAAGAGACAACTAGAAGAAAGACTAGCACAGTTAAGGTGGGGTATTAGTTATGAAGCAGGAAACATCGGCATGTTAGGTGCTGCAATCAGTAATGGTACAGCACAAATAGGTGCATTAAGGGCGGACCAAATAGCAGCCGCACAACAAGAAGCAGAGCAAATGGCCAATAATCCGGGGTATGTGAATTCAGCAGGTTGTGATGGTGGAATACCAGCCCTAAATACTTTCTACTTCTGTGGTAATGGAAGAGATTTACCTCAAGGGCATGGTGTTGGCTTGAGCCAATGGGGTGCATTTTCTATGGCATCTGAGCCACATAATTTTTCAAAGGAACAAATATTACAGTTTTATTACACTAACGTTCAAATTTCCTCTGGGTACGAAGGACACACAATCAATGTGCATGGTTATGGCGTCATGAATATTGAAGATTATGTTGCGGGTCAAGGAGAAGTTCCCGCAAAAGCATGCGGAACTCAGCAACAGGTTGCAGACCGTCCTGATAAGTATGCATTAGGTCCTAGCACTGGCTGGAACTGCTGGCCTGAAGAGGCTATAAAAGCACAAGCAATTGCACACAGGACCTACGGATTGCAATATGTCTGGAGACAAGGTTCTATTTGTGCAACCGCTGCATGTCAAGTTTATGTAGGAGGAAACACTAGCCGATGGGCCGCAGAAGAGACTCGTGGAATCGTTGTTACACAGAACGGCTATCCAATAGAAGCCCTATACTCTTCAGATAATAATCAAGGTAATGGTACAGCAGATAATGAATCAGTAAACCAAGGGATAGATGGAAGTGGTGGGTACATCCCGTATCTAAGGTCAGTTAATGATAATATTTATGATAAAGACTGGGGATTTCCAACTGCTCCAGATTGGACTTTTTGGAGATGGAAGACTGGAGCTTACACGTATCATGATATTGATAATTTTATGACCTGGGCAGGACCCAGATATTGTGGATGGGCTTCGGGTGCATATGCCTGTCCT
>CAZYSE010000052.1:0-7059 GCA_964650085.1 uncultured Candidatus Saccharibacteria bacterium
AGAGTGATTTTCTGGACTTTTTATAACCCAAGGGGGTTTTAGGGGTGAAAATGCGTGCCGTTGACGTGACTTATTAATAATGTAAGTCCACTCATTTTCCCCTTAAAACTGTTTTGCTACTTTTTGGTTACAAAAAAGTAGGGAAAGAGAAGCCTAAAGTGTACATAGAATAAGTCATACAGAGTTAAATGCATACCACCTTTATAACTAAAGGTGGTGCCCAAGTTTTGGGAGCGAAATCGGAACGAGAGATTAGTAGCGTGTTAGACTCGCCGATCCCGCAACGAGTGCGGGACCCCAATCAACATATACCTGCATGCTATTTATATTTAAAAATTGGTAATACCTTTGATGTATAATTACTCCATATGACCATTCTAGAAACAAAACGAAAAGAGTACCAAGACCTCATTAAAAATCCGCCTAAAAAACCCGGATGCTACATGTACAAAGATTCCAAAGGGAAGATTATATACATAGGAAAAGCCAAAAACCTTTTTAACAGAGTTCGCAGCTATTTCCAAAATTATGAGAAATTAGAGCTTCGAATTCAACAAATGATCGAAATTGCTGACGATGTCGAGTTCCTAGTGGTAGACTCCGAAATCGAATCAATCATCCTAGAAACCAACCTAATAAAAAAGTATCGTCCTAAATACAATATTTTGATGCGAGACGATAAGAGCTACAGCTACATACTTTTTGAAAAGCAAATCAAAGGTAAAAATGACTTTCCACGCATTCGGATTGTCCGAAACAATTCAGAACCAAACGCAGAATACTTTGGACCTTTTCCATCTAGACTGCCATTAAAAAACATATTAAGAAGAGCACGAAAGGTTTTTCCTTACGCAAGTTGTAATAGAACGATTGTCCAGGTTTCATCAGATCCAATTAAAGTAGAAACGAGCAATAGCATACCCTGTCTGTACTACCACTTGGGGCTATGTAGCGCTCCTTGTGCTAGTAAGCAGAATAGAGAGGATTATATGAAAAGCTTCAATGCAATAAAAAAGATCTTCCAGGGTCAAAAAGCAGAAATCATAGGTGAATTTGAACTAGAAATGAAGAAATATTCTGAGCAAAAAGAATATGAAAAAGCTGCGGAAGTAAGAGATCGCATAGACGATGTGCAATATGTAACTAAACGAATCAAAATTGATAACAACGTAGACGATGTAGTAGTTTCTGGCTTAGTAGAATCCGCAAGAGAAAATGGGATTAACGAACTCATCGAAAAGTTAAAATTCCCTTCAGAAGTATTGAGCAATCACCCTGGTTTTAGAATTGAATGTTACGACATCAGTAACTTTCAAGGGACAAATTCAGTAGGTGCAATGACTGTAATGGTAAATGGAGAACTACGTACAGATCTGTATAGACATTTTAAAATTCAAACAAAAGAGACCCCTGATGACTTTGCCATGCTACAAGAAGTTCTTGAACGAAGACTGAAGTATCTATCCGATGATAAGAATAAGCTAAAAGACGTTTCACTAAAACAAACGCCAGATCTGATCATAATCGACGGGGGCAAAGGTCAACTCGGTGCTACTTATCTAATTTTAAAGATGATGGGCTTTGAGAATAAAATTCCAATTGTTGGATTAGCAAAAAAAGAAGAAGAAATTTTCAAGGTGAACAAACAATTTTTAGATGTAGACACAACTACAAAAGGAACAGAAAAGGCTACTAAAATTCTAAGTAAATTCGGAAGGGTAATGTTGCCTAGAAGATCCGAATCTTTGTTCATTGTTCAAAGAATACGAGACGAAGCACACAGATTTGGAATTACATATCACCGAAAGCTTCGCAGTAAACAAATGACTTTAAACGCTTAAATTTCAGTAACTACTTCATCAAATTGTTCAGCTCGATCAAACTCGTTTTTGAACAAATTAAAACTAGCTGCTCCAGGACTTAAAATTACAAACTCTCCTATTTTAGCAACAGAACGAGCAGAATCGATTGCGTCTTTCATCGATGAAAAAGGTCCTTTTGTTTTATCATCTTTTATTTGTGGCCAGTCGTTAAGTAATTTATCGTAAAAGCTTCCTTCAAACAAATGCACTGTTGCACACTTGCTCAACAATTCAAGCAAAGGCTCAAGCGGTAAATTTTTATCTACACCACCTAAAATAAGATGAACGGGTCCAAGGGGTAAGAATCTTTCCAAACATACCAACGTTGCTTGTGGCATTGTAGAAGTAGAGTCGTTTACGTAAGTTATGCCCGATTTAACGGCGATAACTTGTTGACGATACTCCAATCCCTCATACGTACCTAACGCTGATTGAATTAGCTCTGATTCAATTCCTAAGTTAGTCGCAGCTGCGATTGCTATTGCTGCATTATATAAGTTGTGCTCACCTTGTAGACTTGAATTCGTAATTTCGTACTCTAATGCACTGGGATCGTTAACTGTATTCTCTGTAATTTTAAAGTCCGCATTTTTTCCTATTGTTACTTTTCTGCTATTTCCAGATTTTAAATAGTTAGTTTCAACTTCTGGGTTATCAATATTTAATACTGCTATATCGTTTTCGGTTTGGTATTTTACAAGCGCTCCTTTGCTATCTATGTAATGTTGCATATCGGGATGCCAATTCAAATGATCTGGATAAATGTTTGTAATAATTGCTAACCTTGGAGAAACACCAACTCGATTTAAACTGTCGCACATAAAACTAGAAACCTCGATTACGACTAAGTCGTCTTCGTTAATTTCGTCTAATTGAACTATCAAAGATTTTCTATTGTTCCCTCCATCCCAAACTCGTTTGTTACCTTGCTTGAGAATGTGTGTGAGTAGAGCAGTGGTTGTACTTTTTCCTCTTGTTCCTGTAATTCCAATTGTATAGCCTTTGCAGTACTTGAAGAATAGAGTGAGTTCTGTTTCTACTTGTTTTTCGGCTTCGTAGGCAGCAAGCAGAAGTTCATTGGTTGGTGGAATCGCAGGATTTTTCATTATTATGTCTGCCCACAGAAAGTCTTCTTTGTCTTGAGTTCCTAACTTATACGAAATATTTTTGAATTGTTTTAGTTCATCCACAGAAGTTTGAAGTTGCTCTTCAGTTTTCATATCTGTAACTCGAACGTCTGCTCCTTGTTCGGCAAAAAATCTTGCAACATTGACCCCGCCACCAGAAATTCCAAGTCCCCAAACTAATACTTTTTTATCTTTTAGGCTCGCTTTGAATTCTGAATAACTATTCATTTTTTGAAATTAATATTTTTTCTACAGCGTCTTGATCGCTCCAATCATATTCAGTTGTTCCAAAACACAAACTTTTCTCGTGACCTTTGCCACAAATCACAAGTATGTCATTTACCGCACAATCGTTGATGGCTTGTTCAATTGCATCATATCTATCTTGAATGGAACCTGATTGAAATATATCGACTTTCTTCCCATCCTTCGTTTGTAACGTTACTCTATCCGAATATTGAGTTCCTTCTGGAAAAGAAAGCTCAGCACCTTTAAGGATTTCTGCATTAATATCACCCAGCTTTTCTAAACGTGGATCCTCTGGGCAGATGTACACAGCGTCTGCAAATTCGGCAGAATATTTTCCCATGGGAATTCGTTTTCCAGGATCTCTCATTCCTGCACAACCAAAAACTACTCTTAACTTTGCTCCTTCTTTTAAATTATTTCTTAAATTGCTTAAGACTAACATCAAAGCGTTAGCAGTATGAGCGAAGTCCACGATTATTGTAAAAGGCTCTGTCTGCAAATATTCCATTCTTCCTTTTACAGATTTAAAATCGACTAAAATATCTTTTGGAATTTCTCCGATTCCAGGAATTAGTTTTTGAATAGCATTTACTGCAAGAGAGGCGTTTTGAACATTATATTCGGTTCTAATTTCTTGAGGGATTATTAAGTCGTTATGAATTTCAGCAACTGGTTTTAATCCTCGATTTGTCGCATCCTGTTGTAATTTGCTGTAGCTTACATCGCCTGGGTTAATTACTAAAGTTCCGTTTTCTTTTAGATGATGTTTGAACAATCTCGTTTTGGCCTCATAATAGTTTTCCCAAGTTTTGTGATAGTCTAAGTGTTCGCTTGTTATGTTTGTAATGACTGCAACGTCAAACTTAGCCCCCGCAACTCTTCCCATAGCTAAACCATGAGATGTTACTTCTAAGACAACATATTCAATATCATCTAGTTCTTCGGAATTTAATAATTTAAAAAGTTCTTGTGAAGAAGGAGTAGTGGTGTGCAGCCCTGTATCAATGTTCTTTCCCTCAACTGTCAATCCTAAAGTTGTTAACATTGCTGCTTTCAATCCTAACTTGTTCAAAATATGATACACCATACTAGAAGTTGTTGTTTTACCATCTGTTCCTGTTATAGCGATGTATTTTCTTTTGTTCCAATCGACTCCGAAAAGTGGAGCTATTTCTGAATTGTTGAAAGCATCTTTTTCCGTTTCGCTAAGTTTGTTTTGAGAATAATCTGTAATTAGCTGATCTGTATAAGTTCCAACATCTGCCATTTTTATTCCTTTGTTTTTAAAGAAAACAACTTCTATGTGATCGTCTCTTAAAGCTGGCGAATAGATGTATAAATCCCATTCAACATTATTTAAGTGTCCTGTGTTTGTAACATTAAAAGTTATTTTTGCTCCTTTTTCTAACAATTCTTTTGCTCTAGCTGACTCCTGTAAATCGGAACCATTAACGTTGTACCCTAGATTTAAAAAATATCTAGCTAAATAATATGCCCCGCTTCCACCGATACCCGAAATAAATATATTCATAAATTTTTAATCTAAATCTACAAATACTACCATATAAAAAACGGATTCGTCACTAAGCGCTATATAATGAGAGTAGAGAGTTACTTTCGTTTAATTCCTGCAAACATTCCTCGCAACATTCTTTCGAGATAAATGTCTAATACAACAAGAATAAGGAGAATAAAGATTGAAGAAATATTTATTACCCCGCTCGGGATTCGGAGGCCAGCAAACACACCCTGCGTCCAATCTGTTGACGAGTAAACGAACTGAATTACTCCTGGGGCCGTATCTCTAGGGAAAAGTCCAAATGCGTCGATAATAATTCTGAAAAAGATCAGAAATTCAACTATTTTTAAAAGCCCGTCTAGAAGATGTACGAATATATCTTCTGCTGTATCGTATAGGAATGAAGTTAACACTTCAGAAATACCAATACCAATAAAAATGTATGCGAGTATTGCTATCAATGCATCAAAGTTGAGCTGCGCAATTATTGAAGAAACTGTTGTTGGAACCGCTCCAACAAATGGGGCTAGAAAAAAACTACTGACAGAAAAAAGAAATGAAACTAGAAAGTTACCTTGGCTTGCGTCTAGAAGTTCAAGAATAATTCTCAATACTAAAAAGACAATTATTACTCCAGTAATACCTAGAATTATTGAACGTAATCGTGTTCTTAAGTCTTCCATATAGTTGTATTCTAACAGAAAACGGCGTTCCTGTAAGCTTGGTTGCTAATCTCGTAGTATAAAGAAAAGATACAAAGATAAAAGGTCAAAAAAGATTGAAGGTTCAAGGTTTAAGGTTTGAGATTTAGGATTTAAGATTTAGGGTTTTTGCTGTCGGATGGTGTTCACACCTCCAACATTCGGTGAGCAAACGTTTCAATTTCCGTTTTTCGAACTTCGTGCTACGAATTCCGAATTTCGTTTATTGATCTTTGTCTCAAACTACCTTATATTGTTATTAGGTATGAATTTTAAGCTTAAACAACACCAAAAAATTCTGTTTGTTTTCTCATTCCTATTTCTATACCTATTTAATCCCCTAAACACAGTATCTGCTGACATAATGACTTCGGGTTCTGAATCAGTGGTTTTTCGTGTTACAGATGGTGTCGTTAATCAAACTAAGTATGGATGTGCTGTTTCTAGTGTTAGTGGTATTTTGGGAGGAACTATAACTGGAGTTGTTAAAATTATAGGAGCAGATTTTGCTGCTACTCAATGTGATATTGCTCGAGGTGCGATTTTCCCGAATGCCGACGGTAGTGGTTACATATACACACCTAGCAATGGTAATCCTAATAATTCGCTGCTAGGGCTTGCAATGAATGCTTCTCAATTAATGATTACGGAAAAACCTGCAAGTGGAGTGGATTTCATTCAAGATAAGGTTTACGCTTTAACTAATTTTGGTTCTGTGTCTGCTCAAGACCCTTCCACTTACTATCCTGGGGCTGGTTCTGATTTGCTCAGACCTATCCAATCTTTCTGGGGCTGGTCTGTTAATTTCGTCTTTTCTTTCCTAATATTACTTATTCTTGCAATTGCCTTTGCGATTATCTTTAGACAACGTCTTGGAGGAAAAGCAGATGTGACTATTCAAAATTCTATTCCAAATATTGCAATGGCTTTGGTTCTTGTACCTTTGAGTTACGCTATATCTGGGTTATTTATAGATGCTGTGACTATTGGAACTAACGCAGTTCATGGATTCTTAATTGGACCCGGTGCACCAGGAAGTAGAGTTTATCAAACCAGAAACGATGATAATAGTTGTCCCCCATATAATCCTAACGATGTTACAACAGAAGCTTGCGATAGAGGATATTACGTCGATGACGACAGAGTAAACATCTGGAATGTACGTGGAAGAATTAGTATTGGAGATGAAGTAGGAAATGCTATTGGAACAACCATTAGTGGAGGATCAACAGACGGGGCTGTGGGCATTATTTTGGGTGTTTTTAAAGCTATCGATTCAATTATTGGAATCTTAACTGGTGGTTCATCTGCACAGTTCGCTTGGCTTGGAAGTATTATTAACTTCTTTGTTTCTCTTTTGACTTTATGGATAAGTTTGAAAATTGCGTGGACTCTATTTAAAAAATTCTTAACATTCCTATTATTTCCTATATTTTCTCCGTTCATATTTGCTACTGTCGCTTTACCTGGTAATGGGTTGA
The DNA here is from genome assembly GCA_964650085.1 of uncultured Candidatus Saccharibacteria bacterium. Lineage (GTDB taxonomy): Bacteria > Patescibacteriota > Dojkabacteria > J137 > J137 > KLAP211. The sequence goes on from CAZYSE010000052.1 coordinate 6,940, forward strand.
GTGCTGTCGTAAAGTATTCAAAAATCATGGGTGCTGCATCGCTGTCATTCATAGTAACCTATATGATGTTTATACTAACTATAGTATTGATGCTTCTTATATATATTCCGCATCGAGTTG
>CAZYSE010000053.1:0-6989 GCA_964650085.1 uncultured Candidatus Saccharibacteria bacterium
GTCATTTTTTCGGCCAACGCCCAATCTGATTCTTCACCATGATATTTATCCATTTTCTCTGGATTTCTAAGCGCCAATTCCATTTCGTAGTCAGTGATTCCTAGAATTTTATAATAGTATTCATGTAGTTTTATTACGTTTACAAATTCTTCAACTGCTTGTTCTACAGAACAATAAATATGTGCATCGTTCATATCCATTCCTCTAACTCTCATTAAGCCGAAAAGACTTCCTGAATCTTCATATCTATGACATAAACCGTATTCGCAAATCCTTAATGGTAATTCTTTGTAACTTCTTGGGCTACTTGAGAAAACTTTATGATGAAAAGGACAGTTCATTGGTTTAATATAGTAGTTCTCTTCTTCGATAACAATTGGCGCGTACATACTATCTTTGTACAATGGCAGGTGCCCAGATGTGTAAAAAAGGTTTTCCTTTGTAATTACAGGAGTTGTTACTCGTTGATAATCCCAATCTGCCTCAGTTTTCTTAGCCCAATTCTCTAATTCTTCTTTGATGATATTTCCGTTTGGTAGCCAAATTGGTAATCCTTGCCCGATTTCTTCTTCAAAATGAAAAAGCTGCATTTCTTTACCTAACTTTCTATGGTCTCGTTTTTTAGCTTCTTCAAGCATGTTTAAATATGCATCCAACTCTTCTTGAGTTGGGAAAGCAGTTGCATATATTCGAGTTAACATTTTGTTCTTCTCGCTTCCTCTCCAATATGCTCCAGCTAAAGACAAAACTTTGAACGCTTTGATTTCCTTTGCAGGATCCTCTACGTGCCCTCCTTCGCACAAATCAGAATAGTTTCCTGATTTATAGTATGTAATTGTCTCTCCGTTTGTAGAGAACTCGTTTATAAGTTCAGTTTTGTATTCATTGTCTGAATAGTCTTTTAAGGCTTGTTCTTTCGAAACTTCTATTCTTTCAAATCCTTTCCAAGTTTTTAGAATTTCCTTCATTTTCTTTTCAATTTTTGGAAAGTCTTCTTCAGAAAGCTTTACGTCTCCAAAATCGAAGTCAAAATAAAAGCCATTTTCGATTGCTGGACCAATTGTTTTTTTAGCGTTTGGCCAAAGTTCTAGAACTGCGGCTGCGAGTAAATGAGCTGTACTGTGTCTTAAGTGAGATAAATATTCTTCGTTCATATGTATAGGTTATAAGTTATAAATTTTTGGCCTTGTGCTTTGGGCTATGTACTTTGAGCTTCTTGCCTTTAAGCCTTCTCTTCTGTGATTATATAATGATTTAATGGGAATAGAAAATGGGTATATGTTTAGCAACCCCAAAGGGTCGTTTTGAAGAATGTTGTAGTTGTGATTTTCTTTATCATTGATTGTATTATAAACTATAGGTAATAGTTTCACTAGACTTATACTATTTATGGATAATTACGAGCTGAATTTAGAAAAAGTTTTGGAAATCTTTGATTTAGGAAAGACTCTGGTAGAGCCGGAATCGATTTACAGCATGTCCAATACCAACTATCTTGTTACCACCGAAAAGGGCCAATTTGTAGTGCGTTTTTTGCGAAATGAAACCCACGCAAGCGTTATAAATGGCGATGCAATTTACAAACACCTGAAGAAGTTCCACCTTATCTCTCCAGAATATGTGCGCAAAGATAACGGTGACCTTACCGATGTGATTGAAGGAACTCTAGTTTGTGTAGAAAAGAAGGTTTTGGGACAAGTAATTGAAAAAGTAGATGCGGAATTTTGTAAAAAATGTGGAGAACTGCTCGCTAAGTTTCATTTATTTGTAGGTAATTTACCCGAAGAAAATACGGGCTGGCTAGATAAAGAATCGACTGAAGTTCCATTGCGTTCTAGTTCTACGACTAAAAAAGCTGTTACATTAGTGAAGCAGAATCAAAAAATTTATTCAACAAACTTACCTACGGGAATAATTCATGGTGACGTACATGAAGGAAACGTACTAGTGGATCTTAATAACGAGATTTCTGCAATTATTGATTTCGACGAATCGGAATACAATATTTTGTTAGTTGACGTCGCTCGTTCAATTATAGATTTAGGCGATCCGGAGGAAAAAGGCGAATTAAATACCGAATTAGTTCAGGCTTTCTTAAAGGGATACAATTCCAATAGACCACTTACTGAAGACGAAAAAACATATTTTGAAGAAGCTCTAAAGTACGCTGCAGGAAAGTGCGCGATTTGGTTATGCAACAGAAATTATGAAGGCGAAGCAGCACGGTACATCACAATTGCTGAAAATTTCACGAACACTTGGAATATGATTAAAGAAAAAATTTAGATCATTTGCTCTTTGTACTATTGCATACTAAAATTGGTGTAAAGAAGGCCTTTTTGACCTTCGAGTTTTTATATTTTTTTGTTTTTTCGTAATTATGCATCATGTTGGAGAAGATAATACTAACTTAGGTTTACAGACTACGGCGAAGGAAGGACAGGAGCTTTACTCATCGTTACATGGAAAAAAGTATGCTCGATTTCCAGTAAAAACTCATTTGATTGTAATCGACGAAGACTTAGATGCGGTCATCCAAAAATATGCTGTCCCCGAATACAAAGAAGGAGATATTTTCTGCATTACTTCTAAAGTGATTAGTATTACCAAAGGATTTTATGTGAAGGAAAGTGAGCTGAAAGTTACTTGGTTAGCTAAATTCTTGGTACGATTTGTAAAGAAGACTCCTAACGATCCTGGATTTGCATTACCGCAGAAAATTCAAGTAGCAATGAATGAAGTTGGAATTCTCCGATTCATTTTTGCAATGATTGGCGGTGTAGTTATGAAATACATTTTCAGAAAGCCGGGATACTTTTACATTCTCGCAGGTCATAATATTGCAGCGATTGATGGGTTTGTTCCTCACATGTATCCAGAACCACTAAGAGGTTACGGTTTCCTAGCTCCTAAGAATCCAGACGGAATCTGTAACGAAATTGAAACAAAATTTAATATGCCTACAGCTATGTTGGATGGAAATAATGTTGAAAATATTGTTCTAGGAATGAGCGATGGAGTTTCAACTAGATTTAGCAAAGAAGAATTGTTACAAATTCTGAAAGGAAATCCACAAGGACAAAGTGGAAATACTCCAATTTTGTTACTTAGGGAAATTGAATAGAAAAGTTTTAAGTTAGAAGTTTTAAGTCTGAAAAAAGATTAAAGATTAAGAGGAAATATACTATCGGAGAATTCCCGATGTAAATCGCCCGCCTGCCATCGTATCAAGACGTTTCTATTTATGTCGGGCAGGGGATCAACGTCATTAGCTAGACATCGAAGATCCCGGCTTTTGCCGGCTTGCCTACCTCAGGCAGGGAATTCTATCTTAAGTTTCTTTCAACTTTTAGCTTTCTACCTTTTAGCCTTTTACCTTTATTTCTGTGGCACTCCTAATATATCTTTTACATCATTGAACATCTCCAACCACAAAGGTCTTACATTATAGAAAGCAAGCAAGTCTCCGGCAGGGATTTGTGGTTTCTCCAACATAACTATCATTGCGAACGTTCTCTGCTCGGACATATCGTAGCCAACGAACGACGCATTAATGTTATTAGAGTAAGCTCCGTTTTCAACAACTAAAGCTGTTCCAGACTTAACTCCGAGGTTGTAATTACTAATCGCTGGTGTGTAGTGTTCGTAGCTCACTAAACTTTTTTGATAGTTCAGACCCATCATGTAGTCCATAACATCAGCAGTATCTTTTGTAATAACTCGTTCCACCACTACAGGTTTATATTCTTGAACATTTCCATCTGCATCTACTATTTTGTCTACAATTCTAGGTCTAACTCTAACTCCTCTATTTGCCAAAGCACCTACGTATTCTACCGCTTGAACTGCGTTAACTTGATAACCGTGTCCGTATGCATAAGCTGCAACATCTCCTAAGTTCCATTCTTCTGGTTTCTTTAGTATTCCATAAGAGTCTCCCGCTCCTAAATCAATTCCACTCGCCTTGCCAACTCCAAAACCAGAAAGATAGTTGTAAAAGCTTTCCTTACTCATTAGTTTTGAAATGTGATAAAAGCAAATATTGTCTGATTTATTGAAGCAATCTACAGCCGCTAACGGTGGTTGTGGCTTTCTATCCCAAGTACACAATGGCGCCAAATCTTTAGAAATTTCTTCACAACCGTTATGTCCTTCTGGTTGAAGAATAGTTTCCGGTGTAATTAGTTTCTGATCGATTGCGGATGCTAGTGTGATAATTTTACCAATCGAACCTGCCTCGTATGGTCTAGTAATAGCAGAATTACCAAATTCGCCTTCTCTTCTATCGTTCGGATCGTAATCCGGATAATTTGCAAGTGCTTTAATTGCTCCAGTTTTTGGGTCGATTATAACTACCATTCCTGATATAGCTTGGTATTGTTCTACTCCAGCTTTGATTCGAGCTTCTACTTTTTGCTGAAGTTTTTTATCCAAGGTAAGATATATTGAACTCCCGTTTTTGGGTTCAATTGTAGGTAAAAGTGCTGCTGTAATGGTTTGACCAATAGCGTCTCTTTCACTTTGCAGGAAACCATTTTGTGGATTTAAAACGCCGTTGTAATATTCTTCAATTCCACCTACTCCATAAAGCTCTTCTTCTTTCTTATTTGTTAACCCTACTACATGTGAAGCTAACCTTCCTTCCGGATAATATCTTTTTGAAGTTAGAATGTAGTCCCAACCAGACAACTTTTGGTTTTCATCGGCTGTTTTCCTAAGATCTTTAATTTTTTGATATGTCTCGAAAGTAACGTTTTTAGCAATAGGAATCCACCTAATTTTATTTTGAACATATGTGTCGATCTTACCGCTAATTTCATTTTGAGGAATATTAAGTGCTATGGAGAATTTTTCTAAAAGCTCTGCTCTAGTTTGATTTCCTCTTGTTTCTGCAATTACGAGGTCGTCCATGTAAATGTAGATGTCAAAGGAAGGCTCTGAGTAGGCCATTGTTGACCCGTCACTAGAGTAGATGGTGCCTCTGTAGCTTTTTAGTTCAAATGTTGCTGCTCGACCCTTTGCGTACTCAACAAATTTAGAAGCTTCGGCAACTTGCCATCTTAAGGAGAAAACAATACTAACTATAAACAGTATTACTAGTATTGTATGAATGAATTTGATTTTGCCTGTAACATTGTCTTTGTTCATAATGCGGCTACTTGCTCTGAAGAATCGAGCAGGTAATTAACTGTTTTTTCTTGCAACTGGTATTTTTCGGAAATACCTAGGCTACCATTTACAGTTTTTTCTTTGTTGATTTCCGAAATTAACATTTCGTTTTCCAGTCTTAATCTATCTTTCTGAATTCGAATGCTGTCTATTTCTTGAGATTTTGTACCCAAAACAGAAGTCACAAGTATTTGAGAAAGAAAGAATCCTACACCAAGGATAATATTAAGAACAATTACATTTTTGTTTAGAACTTTAAAATTCATGATTTGTATTCGTAACAGAAAAGTTTTGCACTTCTCGCGCTTAAATTTTCTAGTAATTCTTCTACAGTTGGCCTTACCTCTCTAGCAACCTCATTGAACTTAGGACTTCTTCCAAAAAAATCTTTAACTATTGCTTCCTCTCCAGAATGAAAAGTAATAATTACTACCCTTCCACCGTCGTTTAGTATTTTAGGCAAATCCTGAAATGATAGCTTCAAGTTATACATTTCATTATTAACAGCGATTCTTAGTGCTTGATATACTCTTGAGAATAAACCCATTCTCTTCGATTTTTCTCTTGTGTTATCAAATCTAAATGTTTTGTCGATTAGTTTATTAAGGTCATCTACTTTACTGAACAATTTTCTTTTCCTTTCAATTTTGATTGATTCAATTAGCTTCTTTAGGTTAGCTCCACGAATGTCTGCATAATCAGTAAATAACTTTTCAAGCTCTCTACTTCCAAGACCATTTAGTAAATCCTTAGCCATTACTCCGTAACTCATATCTAACCGCATATCTAACTCAGCATCTTTATTCAAATAGGAAAGCCCTTCCATTCGATCGAGCTGGTCCATCGACCAGCCTAAATCGTACAGAATTCCATCAATCTTACCTACCTTTGTTTCATCAATTATCCTCTCGAGATTAGAAAAGTTAGCATTTCGTGCATAAATACGAACGTTTTTAATCTCTTGAGTTTCTTTTGTAAAATCTTCTACGTGCTTGTTATCAATATCTAGTGCAATGAGAGTTCCTTGTTTTAATTCTTCTATAATTGCTAAGCTGTGACCTCCTTCTCCTAACGTACAATCTACATATGCACCACCTTTCTTCACAGCTAGATATTCAATAGATTCTTTTTTTAATACTGGTATATGTTTTTTCACAATCTTTCCGCTAGATCACTAACGTTGTTTTTTAATATATCTAATTTTTTCTTCCACAATTCCTCTGACCAAATCTCAGCCCACTCGCCTACTCCTATAAAAATTGCAGTGGTTAAAATCTGTGCAAAATTTATTAAGCTGTCTGGAATCACAAATCTTCCCTGTGAGTCCATTTCAACTTCCACTGCTCCTCCTAACAAGAACCTCTTAGTGTCTCTAACACTTAGATTTAAAAGCGACTTTGTATTCACCTCTTCTATCAATTTATTCCATCTGTTGTCGTCTACAAGAATCAAACAACCTTCGTATCCTCTTGTTACAACGATTTTCCCTTCTAATTCTTCGCGAATTCTTTTTGGAATCGCTATTCTGTTTTTCTCACCTAATTGTGATGAGTATTCTCCTAATAACATTTGCTGTGGCTTGAGTAAAAATAGTTAAAAGTGCAATCTTTTATTTCTCATTCTCCACTTTTCACCACTTATCGCCAGTTTATGTGAAAATGATTGCAGTGTCAAGAATAATAGCACGAAAGTGAGTGGGGACAACGAGAAAATAAAATGGAAAAATGACTTGGAGGAATTTGGGTGTTAGTTTTCCCAGTGTTGGATATTTCGGAATCTTGACTCTAAAGAGTTTACGTCTCTCAAATCAATATTTCCTA
>CAZYSE010000054.1:0-6946 GCA_964650085.1 uncultured Candidatus Saccharibacteria bacterium
GAAAACATTCAGCTATTGTTTGCAGATTCAGATCAAGATCTGGTAAATAATAAACATGAAGTTCAAGAAATTTTAGAACGATGTGAGCAAACAGGCGTTACTTTAATAAACTACTTCGAGAATTCGTATCCTCAACTTCTAAGAGAGATTCCTGATTCACCTTTGATACTAGCGTGCAAAGGAAATATCGGCTTACTAAAAAGTTCTTGTATAAGTGTTGTAGGAACTAGAGATTGCACACATTATGGCAGACGAGTTACGAAAGAGTTATGTGAATACTTGTCCAGTTATTCCTTTACTACTGTTAGCGGAATGGCATTTGGAATAGATGCAGAAGTACACTTAAACTCCTTGCAAACTATTGCTGTTCTTCCAACATTTCCTTCAAAAGCTATACCCGCAAACAACCAGAGAGTTTACCGAGATATTCTGAATAAGAATGGTTTAATAATTTCTGAAAATATAAAAGACGAAGAAGTTGCCCCGTACATGTACGTTTCTAGAAATAGAATTGTCGCAGGACTTTCAAAGAAAGCAGTAATAATTGAAGCTGGAGAAAAAAGTGGCGCTGTTATAACTGCACAGTACGCGTTAGATTATGATAGAGAAGTCTACGCAGTTCCAGGAACTATGTTTTCCGATACTTCAGCAGGATGTAATGGTCTGATTTCAGATAATGTGGCTCGGATACTTACTAAGTTTACAGACCTGCTTGAGCTTGCTAATTCTTCTGAAAAGAATGATATTGTGGAGTCGAGAAATCTTGGTGTAGATTTGGAAAGCTTGACAGAAGACGAGGGTAGAATTTATTATGCACTCTCAGATAAGGCAGTCGGAATCGACGAATTGTCAAAACAGACTGGAATTTTGATCAATGTGATAGGATATACTTTAATAAATTTAGAACTTAAAGGCTTAGTTCGAAAGGATATTTTAAATAATTACGAGCGAGTTAAATGAAATTAGTAATTGTAGAATCACCTTCAAAAGCGAATACTATAAAAAAGTATTTAGGCGACGGTTACGTGGTAAAAGCATCTAAGGGTCACGTAATTGACCTTCCAAAATCAGGTCTAGGTGTTGATGTCGAAAACAATTTCAAACCAGAATATATAGTAACGAAAAAAGATTCTTTAGCTGAACTTAAAAAAGCGTACAAAGACGCAGACGAATTAATACTGGCTGTCGACTTGGACCGAGAAGGAGAAGCAATTGGTTGGCACATCGCTCAAGAACTCGGAGCAATTACGCCACAAGGAAATCCAAAAAAAGGAAAGAAAGTTGAACGAATAGTTTTTAATGAAATTACTAAAGATGCAATTCAAGAAGCAATTAACACTCCAAGAAGCATCGACATTAATTTAGTAAATGCTCAACAAGCTAGAAGAGTTTTAGACAGATTAGTAGGCTATAAACTTTCTCCATTACTTTGGAAAAAGATCTCATTTGGATTATCTGCTGGACGAGTTCAGTCAGTAGCACTTAGACTTGTTTGCGAAAGAGAAGATGAGCGAGAAAAGTTTAAGAGCGAAGAATATTGGTCAATCGAATCATTTGTAAGTGATAAAAAAGCAGAAACTAAAGTTGAATACCTAACAAAAAATGATGAAGATAAAGCTGATGACGACTCCGATGGAGGAGAAGAGCATACAGTAGAGCAAATCGAAAAAGAAAATAAAGATCTATTGAAATTTGTTTTATTCAAAATTAGTAACAAAGATCCAGAAATCACAAACAATGAGCAGACAAAAGTAATTGTAGAATCAGTAAAAAATGAAGATTGGATTATTGCAGCCAACGAAAAGAATAGATCAAAAAGATCATCAAAACCTCCATTCATTACAAGTACATTGCAACAGGCCGCAGTAAACCTTCTAGGATTTTCTGCTAAAAGAACAATGGGAATTGCTCAAAAGTTGTACGAAGCAGGTCTTATTACATACATGAGAACAGACTCCATTGTTATGTCTGCAGGTGCGATCAAACAAGGAGAAGATTTTATTCTCAAAACTTTTGGAAAAGAATACTTACCAGAAAAGAGAGCCGTTTATAAATCCAGCAACAAATCAGCACAAGAAGCTCACGAATGTATTAGACCAACAGATTTAACAAAATCAAGCGAACAACTAGGACTAGAACCAGATGCGAAAAGAGTTTACGACTTAATTAGAAATCGAGCACTAGCGTCTTTAATGGCTCCAGCAGAAATTGAAGGATTAGTAATCGATGTAAATATTAAGGAATACAAATTCAGAGCAAACGGTAAGAGAGTTATCTTTCAAGGTTACCTAAAAGTTATGAAAGAAAAGCTTGGAGAAGTTGAACTTCCAGATCTACAAGTTGGCGATAAAGTATATCCACACGAGATTTTAGGGATCCAGCACTTTACTCAACCTCCAGGAAGATATTCCGAAGCGACCTTAATTAAGAAATTAGAAGAACTAGGAATCGGTCGACCGTCAACCTATGCTTCTATCATTTCGACTTTATTGGATAGAAAGTACGCAGAAAATGTAGCTAGATACCTAGTTCCAACTGATGTGGGTAGATTAGTAAACAAACTACTGACAATGTACTTTATGAACGTAGTTGACTATGCATTTACTGCGCAGATGGAAGACAAACTAGACTCAGTAGCAGAAGGAAAATTAGTGTGGACAGAAATGTTAACAGAATTTTACTTCCCATTCGAAAAAGAAATAGAGAAGCAAGACAAGAACATCGACAGAAACTTATTCAAGCAACTTGGTACTTCAGAAGAGAAATGTCCAGAGTGCGGTAAACCAATGGTAATAAAATTAGGAAGGTATGGAAAGTTTTTAAGCTGTAGTGATTACCCAAAATGCCAAGGTATTAAAGCGTTGGAAGATCCTAATGTCGAAGAAGTTAAATACGATCCATTAAAATTTGAAGGAGCACCAAAAACAGAAGATGGAAGAGAATTCGAACTGAAGAAAAGTAGGTTTGGCAGTTTCTGGGCTCACCCAGACTATCCAAAAGTAAAAGATGCAAGACCATTGTTATTAAAGGAGAAATGCCCTGAATGTGGTAACAATCTGGTGGAACGAAAAGGTAAATTTGGAAGAATGTTTACAGGTTGCTCAAATTATCCAAAATGTAAGCACATCAAAGGGGCTAAAAAGAAAGCAGAAGATGGAGAAGAAGTGACTGTAGAAGCAAAAACTAAAGCAGTAAAAAAGAAAACGGTCAAAAAAGGCAAGAAGGCGAAAAGCAAAAAGGCTTAAAAAGCTAAAAGTTAAAAGGCTTAAAACTTAGATCTTCAAACTTATAACTTGATACCCAAAGCCCATAGCTCAAGGCTCAAAGCTATTCACAAAACCCCTATCCCGTGATACAATTGTGACCAAACCAACACCCACCGAAATTCCATTCTTGAAAAATTCAAGACCGTGTGGGGAAGAATATTTATTTATTAATTTTATAAAATGGAAGAGAAGATGAATGATGTTAATTTTTTCCCTGAGCTATCAGATCTATTAAAGTCCGGAGTTCAATTCGGTCACGAAAAAAGTAGATGGAATCCTAAAATGGCGAAATACATTTTTGGAATCAAGAACGGAATTCACGTTTTAAACGTCGAAAGTACTTACGAAAAGCTAAAAACAGCCTCAGATTTCCTAAAAGAAGTTGCAACAAAAGGTAATGTTTTGTTTGTAGGAACAAAAAAGCAAGCTTCAGATATCATTAAAGACGAAGCAATTAGATCAGGTTCATTTTTTGTAACAAACAGATGGGCAGGAGGTCTATTTACTAACTTCAACATGATCAAACAGAGTCTTGCTAAGTTACAGTCTTTGGAAAAGCAATTTGAAGAAGGAGTGCAGGGTAGAACTAAGTATGAAGTAGCGTTGATGAAGAAAGAATGGCAGAGTTTAACTAGACTTTATGCTGGTATCAAAACATTAGTAACTAAACCAGTTGCGATAGTTGTTTTAGATACTAAGTTCGAAAGAGCTGCAGTTAGAGAAGCTAGAAAAGTAGGAATTCCAGTAATTGGAATTGTTGATACAAACTCAAACCCAGATTCTGCTGACTATGTAATCCCAGCAAACGATGACGCTCTAAATTCAATTAGACTGTTATTCAGAACATTAGGAAATGCAGTATTAGAAGGAAACAAAGGAAATGGAATCAAGCATGAACTAAAAGACTATTCAAAAGAAGACATTAAGATCACTAAAGCTGTAGAAGTTGAAGAAGTGGCAGAAAGAGTTTCTGTAGATAATATCGAATCTGAAGAGACAACTAGAACTGTAAGAGAGGTTGCATCAAAACCAATGAAATCAACAAGCAAGGCTAAAGGAATCTTAGAAAGAGCTAAGGAAGAAGCGAGTGCAGTAAAGCCAGCTGTAGCTAAAGAAGCTAAGAAAGCTCCTGTAGCAAAGGTTGAAAAAGAAGTGGCTAAGGCAAAACCAGTGGCGAAAACAGCAAAGCCTGCTGCTGAAAAAACAACAAAACCAAAGGCTAAGAAGTAATAGAGCAGGTGTCTTTGACGGCATTTTTCTATTACAATAAGTGAGTATTATTTTATTTACAAGTTAGGATAAAAATTATGATAAGTTTAGACCAAATAAAAGAACTAAGAACATTAACAGGAGCAGGCGTGAACAACGTTAGGGCGGCTTTGGAAGCGTCAGACGGAAACATGGAAGCTGCTATCAAATACCTAAGAGAAAAAGGAATGGCAAAAGCTGACAAAAGAAAAAATAAAGTAGCTGCAAATGGAGTTTTAGGAACATACATTCATGCTAACAACAAAGTTGTAGTAGTAGTTGAAGTTGCTTGTGAGACAGACTTTGCTGCAAAAAGCCCAGATATGATTGCTTTTGCAAACAAGATGGCTTTACACATCGCCGCTATGAATCCAAAGTATATTTCTGAGAAGGATATTCCTATGGATTATATCGAAACAGAAAAGAAATCGATGGATGATGAGTTAGTAGGAAAGCCAGATGAAGTAAGAGAGAAGATTATCAAAGGAAAACTTGAAAAGATGTACAAAGATATGGTTTTGGTTCACCAACCATTATTTGGAGAAGACAACACAACTGTAGCTGATGCTTTGAATGAAGCTATCATCAAGGTTGGAGAAAAGATTTTAATTACTCAATTTCATAGATTTGCAGTTTCAGAGTCAAATATTGATGCTGTATTAACAAATCACGAAGTAGAGGAAGAAATAGAGTAAAAAATTAAAGCTGAAAGCTAAAAGGGCCTAAGCAAAAAACCTTCAGGATGAAAGTCTTGGAGGTTTTTTTATACCTTAGAAATAACTTTGGTATAATACTGCTAATATATTTTACAAACACTTTATGCTTTTTGATGAATTAGAGTACAGACTAGAATTAGATTCAGTAGTAGAAAGATTCAAGAAAGACATCTCTACCTTAAAAACAGGTAAAGCAAGCAAGGATATGTTTGAAAATATTATGGTAAGCGCTTACGATACATCCATGCCTGTCAGTAATTTGGCAAGTTTAGTTTTTGAGGGAGCGATTAGTGTTACTGCAAAAGTGTTCGATAAAAGTGTAGGTGGCAAAGTGTGGGAGGCTCTTAGAGATGCGTTGCCGGGAGCAAGTGTTGTTGATCAGGGGGATGTAATTAGAATTAACTTTAGGCCAATCACACAAGAAGACAGAGACGCTAGAGTTAAGGAACTTAACAAGATTCTTGAAGAAGCTAGAATAGCAGCTAGACTTAAGAGACAAGACTTTATGCAGAAAGTAAAAAACGCAGAAGGCGTTTCTGAAGACGAGCAAAAGCTTGCTGAAAAAGACATTCAAGAGATTCTAGATGAGTACGTAAAGAAAATTGAAGAAATCTCTACAGAAAAAGAAATAGAATTGTCTCCAAACAAATAAGCTATGCTATATTGAATAAGTTGCCTAAATCTTTGGAATTTGGAGATTGGTAATTGGTCTTTTACTATGTCAGGAATAATAACAATAATCGCACTACTACTTTTAATTAGTGTTCTAGTATTCGTTCACGAATTAGGCCATTTTCTTGCAGCAAAACTACAAGGAATCCCTGTTAAAGAATTTGCTATCGGATTCGGAAGGAAACTTTTCTCATTTAAACGTGGCGAAACACTTTATGCTTTAAGAGTAATCCCACTAGGAGGATTTGTTGAACTTGAGGGCGAAAGTACAGGAGAGTTTAGAAACAGACCTGCTTACCAGAAATTAATAGTAATGTTTGCAGGCGTTTTCATGAACGTACTCTTCGCTGTTATTGTTCTCGGATTATATCTTCCTAAATTAGATTACGTATTCTCACTACCTGCAATTGTTGAATTCAACTTTACTGGAACTCAGCAACAAGAAAAAGCATTTCCTTTAACTGCTTTAGAGATTTTGGACTATAGTGCGGCTAAAGGTGATATTGAAGTGGGCGAAAGTATTATTGGAATAGACGGAACTAGATTTGAAAATTTTGCTCAATTCAAGGATCTTCTAGATGAAAACAGAGGAACAGAAAAGGAATTTGAATTTATAAATCTTCAAACAATAGAAACTTATACTAAAACTGTTAGTCTAGGTGATCCTCAATCTGATGAAGAAGGAGTTCTGGGAGTACTTTTTGATGGTCAGTTAAGCGATGTAGGCCAATCAGGATATTTTGTAAAATATAATCCAACATTTTTATCAGGAGTCTCGTTAACTTACGATATTGCAAAATTCCAGGTTAAGGCTATTGGGAGCCTTCTATCTAATTCTTTCAAAACAGGTGACTTCACAGAAGTAGGCGAAAATGTAGGCGGATTGCCTGCAATTTCCTCTCAAGTTAGTCAAGTAGTAGAACTGGGAGACTTAAGTATTCTGATTCCCCTAGCGGCAATAATTAGCATTTCTTTGGCAATTTTTAATATTCTTCCACTTCCTGCGTTGGACGGAGGACAAGCACTAATAGTTATTTTAGAAAC
>CAZYSE010000055.1:0-6479 GCA_964650085.1 uncultured Candidatus Saccharibacteria bacterium
CGATTATTGCAAAAGAAACTAAAGATCCAAAGGGAAGTAGAATTTTCGGACCGATTGCTAGAGAGTTAAAAGATAAAGGATTTAGTAAAATTATTTCAATGGCACCAGAGGTTTTATAATATGAATAAGTTAATCAAAGGAGACAAAGTACAAGTGATGAGAGGTAAAGATGCAGGAAAGCAAGGTGAAATCGAACGAGTAATCGTAGATAAAGACACAAAGAAAGTGAAAGTTACAATTAAAGGTGTGAACATTGTTAAAAAAGCTCAGAAACCTAATCAACAATTAGGAATTAAAGGTGGAATAATCCAAATGGAAAAACCAATTGATGCATCAAACGTTATGATAATCGATACTAAGACTAACACTCCTAGTAGAGTTGGAATTAAAGTTGATGAAAAGACTGGAAAGAAAGTTAGATTTTTCAAAAAAAGCGGAGAAACAATTAAATAAAGATAAAATATGTCAGACTTAAAAGAAAAATACAAAAAGGAAATTGCAGCAAAATTACAATCTGAGTTTGGAATTAAGAACGTATTTGCTATTCCAACACTAAGCAAAGTAGTTGTTAATGCTGGAATCGGAAGTGAATTCAAGACTAATACAGCAGTAGTAGACGAAATGGTAGCGACAATCACACAGATTACTGGACAAAAACCTATTGTTGTTAACTCAGCAGAGGCTATTGCAAACTTTAAATTAAGAGAAGGTACTCCTAACGGTGTCAAAGTAACCCTAAGAGGTGAAAAGATGTGGAGCTTTTTAGACAAGCTAGTGAATGTAACTTTACCTAGAATTAAGGACTTTAGAGGAGTTTCTTCTAAATCATTCGATTCTAAAGGAAACTACACATTGGGAATTAAGGAACATACTATTTTCCCAGAAGTAGATACATCAACATTAGTGAAGATCAGATCTTTGCAAGTTGTAGTTAATACAACAGCACAGAACAAAGAGCAAGCATTTAGACTATTGGAATTGTTAGGAATGCCTTTCGAAAGAAAGAGAAAATAATTTATTTACTAAATCTGTATTCAGATTTAGGATTTTTGATGATATAATTCAAAGGTTTTTATGGCAAACACAGCAGCAGTAGCAAAATATAAAAAGAGTCTGGCGAAAGTACAGAACGGAAACACTCACTTTAAAACAGTGAGACTGAAACACAGATGTGCAATATGTGGAAGACCAAGAAGTTACATAAGAAGATTTAAGATGTGTAGAATTTGTTTTAGAAAATTAGCACTTACAGGAGAATTACCTGGAGTGGCAAAATATAGCTTTTAATATTTAAGAACATGGTTGGAGACCCAATAGGTGATTACCTCACAAGATTAAGGAATGCAATCGAAAAGAAGCAGGATGTTGTTTCTATTCCTTCAACTAGAATGATTGTTCGAATAAGCGAAATCTTAAAAGAACAAGGATTTATTGAAAGTTTTGAAGTAGAAGATACAGTTCCTCAAAAGACATTAAACGTGACTTTAAGATACGTTAATGGAGAATCTGCAATCAGAGAATTAGTAAGAGTATCAAAACCAGGAATTAGAAAATACAGAGGATACAAGGAAATTAAGCCAATCATGAGAGGAATGGGCGTTGCAATCTATTCTACACCAAACGGAGTAGTAACAGACAAGGCGGCAATTCAGAGCAAGGTAGGTGGTGAATACATTTGTTATATTTTCTAATATGTCACGAATCGGAAAATTAGAAATTATAATCCCAGCAGGAGTAACAGTAGAAGTAAAGAAGGGCGGAGAATTTGGACATCAAGAAGTAACAGTTGCAGGACCAAAAGGAACATTGACTCAATCAATAAGATACGGAGCAAATGTAATTGTAGAAGACGGAATTGTAAAACTAAGTAAACAAGATGAAACACAACAGAATGCATCTTTTTACGGTTTATACAGAACTTTGATCAACAACATGGTACTTGGAGTAACAGAAGGATACGAAAAATCATTAGAGATTGTAGGAATCGGTTACAGAGCAGAAGTTCAAGGAACAAAATTAGTATTATCTTTAGGTTACTCTCATAAGATTAACTACGAGCCACCAGTTGGAGTTGTAGTAAATGTAGATGAACAAGTAAACATTAAGGTAAGTGGATACGACAAACAAAAGGTAGGAGAAGCAGCAGCAAAAATCAGAAGTTTCAGAGAACCAGAACCGTACAAAGGAAAAGGAATTAGATACAAGGGAGAGAGAGTAAAGAGAAAATCAACAAAATCAGCTAAATAAAATATGAAAACGATAATAAGAAAAAACTTAAACAAAACAAAAAGAAAAATGCACATCAGAAAGACAGTTTCTGGTTCTGCAGTTAAACCTAGACTTACAGTTTTTAGATCAGGAAAACATATTTACGTTCAAGCAATTGATGATGTAAATAAAGTAACAGTAGCTGCATCAAACGATACAATGGTAAAAGCAAAGAAAAAAGGAGTAGAGACTTCATCAGAAGTTGGTAAGGAATTAGGAAAGAAACTTTTAGAATTAGGAATTGATAAAGGTGTTTTTGATAGAAGTGGTTACAAGTACCACGGAAATGTTAAAGCAGTTGCTGACGGTATTAGATCAGCAGGAGTTAACCTATAATTATGGAAGATACAAAAGAAATAAAAATCGAAGCAGTTGAAGGAGCAGGAGTAACAACCACTCCAGTAGCAGCAGTTGAAAATAACAGTAGAGACAATAGAGGTGGGAGGACTTTTCAAAAGAGAAGAGGAGACAGAGAGAACAAACCTAAGGAGCAAGATCCTTTCGATATCAAAATCATCGACGTAAACAGAGTTACAAAAATGTATAAGGGTGGAAGAAGAATGAAATTGAGTGTGTTTGTTGTAGTTGGAGATAGAAAAGGAAAAGTTGGACTAGGTCTAGGGAAAGGAGATGATGTTAGGTCAGCTCAAATTAAAGCTGTAAACAATGCCAAAAAGAATATGATTCATGTAAACCTAAAAGGAAATACTATTCCACACGAAGTGTTGACTAAGTTCAAAGCATCAAGAGTGCTTATGAAGCCAGCATCTCCAGGAACAGGAATTGTTGCAGGTTCATCTATGAGACTTGTTGCAGAAGCAGCAGGAATTAGCGATGTTCTTGG
Organism: uncultured Candidatus Saccharibacteria bacterium; assembly: GCA_964650085.1. Classification (GTDB taxonomy): domain Bacteria; phylum Patescibacteriota; class Dojkabacteria; order J137; family J137; genus KLAP211. Next base: position 3,113 of record CAZYSE010000055.1, read on the forward strand.
AAAGATTTTAGGAGCAGATAACAAAATTACTAATGCTTATGCAACAGTACAAGCATTATCATTATTAAGAACAAGTAGACTTTAAGAATATGATTAATACATTACCATCACCAAAAACATTCAACAAAGCTAAGAAATTAGGAAGAGGATACGGATCTGGTGTTGGAGGACATACAGTAGGAAGAGGAGGAAAAGGTCAAACTGCAAGATCTGGACATAAATCACCAAGACCAGGTTTTGAAGGAGGTCAAAACCCAATTTCAAGAAGATTACCTAAGTTAAGAGGATTTTCTAGAGCATACTTTACAAACAAAGTTAAGAATTCACCAATTCAACTTTCAGATTTGGAAATCTTAGCAAAAGAACAAAAGATTACAGACATTGATATAAATACTTTAGTAGAACACGGATTATTAACTCCAAAATATACTCAAGATTTAGGTGTTAAAGTTCTTTTCGATAAAGAAATTACAACTAAGATCAACGTATCAAACTTACTGACATCCGCAAAGGCTAAGGAGGCAATTGAGAAAGCAGGAGGAAGTGTAAAATAACTCTTCGACAAGCTCAGTGTGACATCAACTTTAAAAGAAACTCTAGAAATAGAGTTTTTTTATTGTAAAGTTCTCTGTCTCCATAATTCTGACAATCATCAAGGAAAATAAGATAGACTTATGCTAGTAAATCTTAAATTCATCTCATGAAGATAATGCAGTTAATTCACTCAGAGAAAATTGGAGGAGTCTATAGTATCTCGAACGGCATTTTTTCAAATTGGCTTAACAAAGAAAACATGTTTATGTTTGTACTAAGAGCTCGCAAGCCAGAATCGAACGGCATAACGAATAAGTATGTAAACAGAGGACAGAATTTTATTGAGGATTTGCGGAACCTTAAGAACTATATTAACGCAAATCAGATTACCATAGTACACTGTCATGCAATTTGGCAAGGTCTCCTCTTGCTACTAATACTAAAGTTTTTTCGTTTGATCAGAGTCAAGATTATTTTTCATCAACATGCACAGTTTAAAAGAGGAGCGGAATATGATTTTCGGTCGTTTTTTATGACAAAATTTTTACTTAGATTTGTAGATAAATGCCTTGCTGTTTCAGAGATTACTAAAGAGTACTTGATGAAGAATTCATTAATCAATAAAGAGAAAATTCATGTTCTGCAAAACTTTGTTAGCCCGGGTAATTTGGGTGTGAAATCAATCGTTGATTCAGAAACTATAATTTTGAATAAGCATGACTTTAAAGTTGGTTTTGCTGGTCGAATTGTGCCACTTAAGGATTGGAGAACATTTATTGAGTCATACTCATTTTTGTCAGAAAAACTGAGGAATAATATTTCATACTACATTGCTGGTGGGGGCTACGAACAAAAATTGCTTCAAAAATATTTGGATTCAAATCCAAATTTAAAAGTTTACTTCCTTGGCCCGTTGGAGAACATGGAGAGCTTTTACAAAAGTATGGATTTATTTGTATCTTGTTCTCTACAGGAAAGTTTTGGGCTATCTATTGTTGAAGCTCAGATGTTGGGTGTCCCAGTTATATCATCTGCCATCGAGGGCATCTCTAGCGTGGTTTCTGACGGAGTTAATGGGTTATTGTTTACACCACAAGACCCTGATAATTTAGCAACTAAAATTGAAAAAGTTTATGCTGACAAAGAGCTACAAATGAGACTGGCTAAAAATGGCAAGGAGAGTGCAAGTCAATTTGATAAAGCGAAGTATCTTACAAGTCTGAACGAAATTTACCAAAGCTTAAGTTGAAAGTTTTCAGAATTTAGCAGTCAAAGCAACAATGTGCGTGCTATAATTTTGTACGAATATTTACGTTTTTCAAAAAATATGGCTCTCGATAAACAATACGCAAATCTAGCAAAAAATACTAAGAAAAGACGATCGTTCAAATTACCAAACAATAGATTCTTCAATGTAATCACAGATATTGTTACTAATAAAGAAATTAGAAGCAAGGTTCTAGTTACTCTAGGCATTATTGTTATCTACAGATTATTGTCAGCAATTCCACTACCTGGAATCGACATGACTACATACCAATCATTATTTGAAAATAAAGCAGCAAACGAAGCTAACTACTTGTTTACAGTTTTTACAGGAAATAGATTAGACACTCCAAGTATTATCGGATTAGGTTTAGCAGCTTACATCAACGCTTCTATCATAATGCAGTTATTGCCTTATGTTTTTGCAAGATTGAAAGCTTTACAAGAAGAAGGAGAAAGAGGAAAACAAATCCTAAACCAAATCACAAGAATCATTACTTTTCCATTAGCTTTTGTATACTCCATTTCATATATACTTTTAATTTCCCAAACTGACTTTGCAAGTAGCGTTCCTGGAGAAACTACAGGAAATCCTCTATACCTAATCCCTCACGCACCTGGGATGGATTGGCCAAGCGCAACTAAGATTCTTTTCATGGCTTTAATTCTAGCTGCAGGAACAGTTTTCTTAATGTGGCTTTCTGAAATTATTACAGAAAAGGGAATCGGAAACGGATCATCAATAATCATTACTTTAGGTATTATCTCAAGTTTGCCGGGATTGGTTGGAGTAGACTTACAGACATTAAACTTTCAACAATTGGCGTTTGATTTCTTTAATGGAAATCCTGGAGTAATTACAAGTCCAATATTCTTGGCTTTTATTGGCGTGCTGGTCGGGTTGTTCCTCATGATTGTTGCAGTAGTCTTTGTTAACGAATCGCAGAGAAATGTTGAAATCCAATACGCGAGAAGATTAAGAGGAGACGAGATTGGAAAGAAATCATTCTTACCTATCAAATTCACTGTGACTGGAGTTATGCCAGTTATCTTTGCTTATGCATTGCTCTCTATCCCACAATTGATTGTTCCAATCTTAGAAAGTTCTAACGGAGGTCCAACAGAATTTACAACATCTTTAAGAAACAGTTTCTTATTTGCTCAAACAAATCCAACTGTAGATGCTAATACAATAATTTTTGACGTAGTGTACTTCCTATTAATCATTGTATTCGGAGTATTCTATTCGTTCATTGTTATGAATCCAAAAGATACAGCTGAAAACTTGAACAAGTCTGGCGGATTTGTACCTGGAATTAGACCTGGTAAATCTACTGAGAACTACATTGGTGGTGTTCTTTTAAGAGTATCGTTTGTTGGAGCTGTAATTCTTGGTTTGATAGCACTAATCCCATACGTTGGAAGAAACATCGTTCTCACATCCACAGGTAGCAACTTAGCGCTTCTATCCAGCATTGGAGGTACTTCAATCTTAATTATGGTTGGAGTTATTCTAGATACAAAGAGACAGTATGCTTCTCTAAGAGCAGCTAGAAACTACTCGTTG
>CAZYSE010000056.1:0-5594 GCA_964650085.1 uncultured Candidatus Saccharibacteria bacterium
ATCTACCCTGAAGGCAATTATTGCGGACACATCCTTACTAGCTTTTATAAAATCTATCATCTCATCAAACTTTTTACGAAGTTTCTGACTTGCAGTTTCTTGGAATACAAATTCCTTGACTATTTCAATGTTGTTTTCTTTGGCATAGTCCCGTAATTGTGGAAGTTGAATTTCTTCAATTGAAAGTCCTGTCTTTTGTTGTTCAGGTGTTGATACCCTAGCTAGGATTATTGCTTTCTTCATCTTTAGAAACTTATTTAATTGGCCATTCCTTAATTAAATCATCAATCTCTTTCATAATTCTATCTGTATTTACTAATGCAACAATGATTTTTTGATAATGTAATACTTCCTCAAAACTTAGCTTTCTACCTTTTCTATCTTTTAACCATTTCTGAGCAGGTTGATAACCACCGATATAAAATTCCCATGCAATTCTTGGTACATTTTCAAAATATTGACTTTCATTAATCCACACTTTATTTTCTGAGTATTTTATATTTAAGACTTCATTTTCTCCTGTGACTGAATACTGGGTAATTAATGTACTACTATTTGAATGTTCCATTAAATGATATTGGCGTATCTCCCTGCCTTTCTGAACCAACGACCAGAACAATTCCTTGTTTGATGTAAATGGAATTCGTGGGAAATCAATTTTCAAGAATTCTTTATAACGTTCTCTGTAAGTTGGGGAGTGTAGAACTGCATAGATATAATCAAAAATATCTAAATGTTGAGCCTCATTTTTTATTATATCCGTATTGGATACCTTTAATCCTGTTATTTGGGAAAACTTTAGCAAAAACGTATCGTCTAAGTTACTTTTATTATCAATTAGGACTCCATCATTTTTCAAGTATAATGGGTAAACATAGGTAGTTTCTCTAGTTTGTAAGCTTACTGTACATACTTCTGCAAATATATTTGTTACTAATGCATGTTGAAAATCAAAAGAACTCTGTTGCCTGCATGTCAAAAGTGCAATATTATTACCCATTTGTGACATTACCTTATCGGCTGGACGACTTACTATTTGTTTATCATAATAGATATACCTTGTATCGAAAGGTCTATAAAGTATTGGTTTGATATTATCAGATGAGAATTTCTTATTGATAATTCTTTTTGTAATTTTGAAACTACCTGAATCTATAACTCTGTACTTGTTAACAAAATCCTGCGAAATACTACCACTTAGAAGTGTTGAAATTTTTTCTTGTAGGTTTTGTTTAGTTTCATCAATAAACAGACTATCTCTGTCAGTCTTAATTCCATTGTTTGCTAACAAAAAAATGTCTTTGAGTGAAATATAATTATAATACGCTTGATCTTCAAGATTTTTGGGGACAAAAAAATAATAAGGTGATTTACTTTCCAACTCTTTAAAATGAAGTTGAGATATCGACTGTCCAAGTAGTTCATATTTTTTTTCTCTTTTTCCACTCATTTCAGCAAAAAGGATCTGTCCTTTGGACTTTATACTTTTCTTTTTAATAAATATATTTATACTTACACCTTGCTGAATATCAAATACATTCTCATCAATACTTCCATCGGAATCTGTTTCTCGCTTCTTTGTATCTCCATGCAAATTAAGTATGTAAATTTTATTAAATGTTTCGAGTAATGACTTTCGCATCTGCCTATGAGTAATACCGTCAATAAATGAATTATTTGAGATGTAGGCAATAATTCCTTCACCGTTCTTCTCAATAAACCATTGAGCATATCTAATAAACTTGATGTAATCATCATCCAAATTAATCTTTTTCTCGTTCAAATCCTTTTTGTAATCTTTAATAAGATTTTGTATCCATTCCCCCTTATTTGTACTACTTACTGAATATGGGGGATTACCCATCACGACCATAATCGGTTTCTCTTTTTTTACCTCATTAGCTTCAATACTTTCAGTAGTAAGCCATTGAGAAAATAAATCTCTTTGATGTGCTTCTGGTTCTTCAAGTGAGTTTGTAAGATATACACCTAAACGATTACCTTTACCTTTGGAAGCATCATAACCTGTTTCTGCAAGAGTAATGTCTAATTTCAGGTGAGCCATTGCATAACTTGCCATAAGTATCTCAAATCCATGAACTCTTGGCAGTAGATGTTCATCTACATAGCCTTGCCAAATACCTTCTTGTCCCTTAAATCTTGAATTATATATATACTTAATTACATTGTCTAAGAATGTTCCAGTTCCAGTTGCTGGATCAAGTACTTGAACTCTATGTTCCATTACTTTCTGTTTCTTCTTGCTACCTTGAACTTCCTTCTCTACTTCGATCTTACTTGTATCGGCTAAGCCATCGACTATTCCAAATTCATCTTTCAAGATATCATCAACAGCTCTTACAATGAAATCGACAACTGGTTCGGGAGTATAATATACACCTCTCGATTTACGCATCTTAGGGTCATATTCAGCCAAAAAAGTTTCATAAAAATGCACAATAACATCACTTCGCTTAGTGTTTTTACCATAGTTCTCTAGTAACTCCCTTACATTAACATGATTAAAAAGCTCTGCTAAATCATCAACTATCCAGATAATACGGTCATCAATATTATATCCTGCAATGGTTTGAAAGAAATTTCTAAGAAATGGGTTTGATTTCGGTAATAGTTTATTTGCTTCATCTCTATTGAAGTTTTCAAGAGAGGAGTCATGATACCTAGCTGCAAACATTCCATAAGCAACTGTTTGGGCGTAAATGTCAGCATATTGCTCAAGCGATAAATCATGAATAAGCATTTGTTTAAAAATTTCGTATTGTTTCTCAACTTGCCCTTCTACTTCTGACTTTTCATTTAAAGAAAGGTAAACTACATTCTTCAACATTTTTGCTTTCTCAGCCATTAAGATAGCTAGTTCTTTTGGACTTCTTATAGAAATTGATTTTTGTATAGTAAAATTTCTTAGTAAAGATTCTAGCAAAGGTATGTTTTCTGGAAGTAATTCAATTTTGCTATTTATAAGTCTTCCAATAGATACCTTTTGAATTTCTTGCCCGTCATAGTAGAAGTAGAAATCTAAATAGTTAGTAAAGCATAAATTATTTAAAGAAGATTTGTATCTATTAAACTGATTCTTTGTCTTAAATTCTTTCTCGAGATCAATATCGATATCTTTTGCTTCGATATATCCAATTGGGGTTTTATTCTTTAAAATTATAAAGTCAGGAGCACCTACTTTTTGCTGTTTGGGATCGTTGATTGCATTAATTGATGGGTTAATTGCCTCAACTAATTCTTGAAGGGCAGGTCTGTAAGCATGTTCCCTAGCATGACCAGTATTAAACTTTCTTTGGACCTCATCTAAATACTTATTTATGGCTGTGCTCATTGTTATTTGGATTAATAAATTTATTTAAGGAGTCTTTAGATATCCGATATTGTTTACCTGCTTTAATAGCTTCAAGTTTCTTAGCTTTAATCCAACGATATACAGTTAAATACGATACTTTCAATATCGTTGCAACTTCTTGGATTGTGTAGTATTTTTCTTCATCCATATTTATCAGTGTTTATCATATATTACATTTGGTCTCTATAATTCTCAAGTCTAATTGTTTCAAATTTATCAATTTCTTCACGAATATATTTAAACGGATTAACTTTTGTGATTTTTACATTCTTAATTTCTTGATTTAATCTATACCAGCTTTTATATCCAAACTTAGCAGTAATTTCCCTAAACCTCCTAACTCCGATGTCATTTATAAGCATTGTAGCTCCAAAAAACGCTAAAGATTTTTGATAGATAAGCTTAGGATTCTTGGTTATCAATTCTGCATAAAATTCTTCATTCGTTTGTTCGTTAGGGACAATAGGGTAACTATTTTCTATTTTATCTAAGGTCTCTAGCAAAGTTCTTTTAGAAGTTTCTGCTCTAAATAAATTTACGAAAGTCAGGTCCTCAACTTTCGTATAGCGTTTAATCTTTTTTCTGTTTCCAAGCCTTATTTCCAGTCGTAAGACTTCAAATGGTTTCTTCATTTCAAGGCTATCAAACAAACGTAGTTGAAGCTGGTTATCTTGCTCAATTGCCCTTTTATCTGAGAGTTTAGCCTGTTGCAAGTCTTTTAATTTGTCATAAAAAATAACCTCAAAATCATTGCTATGAAACTTAACAGCATGACCTCCATTTTTAAAATCACTTTGATTAAAGTCTAGTAGTTTACTTACATTTACCTTAGCGACTTCCTTTAGAATCGAATAAGGAGTTGAATAGTCCGTTAAAACAATGTTTTTAGAATAATGTATCGTTGAAACCTGTGCATTTATAATCTCCTTAACATTCACGACATAAATTCCCATATTTCTTAACGCTTCTTTTAACTTCCAGCATATTTCGCCAAAATCCGATTCTTCGACTTCATCAAAGTTATTCCCATATAAAAGTTTTGGGATTGAAAATTCAACTTTAATAAAGGTAGAGTAGCCACCTTTTCTAACGGCATCAATTTCAGTAACTCTTGGCAAATAGCCAAATTTTCTTATTTGTTCTTTATCAGGGTAATATATTCGTTTAGTAAGTCCTTTCCTCACTGAACTTCTTAGCTTTATATCGCTATTCATACAATAACAAGACTTTTCAATTGTTAGGGAAATTGTGTCTATCATATTTCATTACATCTTCAAATTTTTGAATTACTTCTTTTAGAATGGAATCGGCAAATTCCTTATTGATTGGATAAAATAGACTTATATCTTTATTACTTAACTTCTTTGTAGGATAAAGTAAACGATATGACCCGTCAGGTCTTGAATATATAGCAATGGAGCTACAGTAAAGACTTTCAAATAAGATAAAACTGCAAAATGCAATTAGTCCATTATTTGGCTTTACTGGAATTATCTGTATTTCGCTTATTTGTGGTTTCATAATTTTTTTTTTGTATTCGTTTGTCTATGTTTATAAAAAGTTGGAATAGTTTAAAAAGCCTTTCGGTTTCTTCAGTAGTTGTGCAAATAGATGGCTCATCTTTTACCAATATAGTTGTAGGTGCTTTTACTTTTTCACTTAAATCTTCCATATATTCCCAAGTCTATGTACGTTTGGGCGTAAATCAAATATATGGATATTTTAGTAAATGGGTTATTACGTAAAGTTACGTAACTATTTGAGGAGAAGAGGGTTTACTCGTATTGCTTTAGTAGAAACTATTAGAAGTTCTTTTATATCGGTCTTTTCAGCGACTTTCTTATTGAGCCTATTGCCTGCTCTATAAATCTTCTTAGGGTCGAAATTATCAAGAGATTCATTCCATTTTTCAACTATTTCATCCCAAGACCATTGTTTCTCAATAGATTCAACTGTTGCAAATAGAACTTTGCATAAGTCATTTTCCAGTGAATCATCTTGGGTCTTTATAATTACGTTATCTATAATGAGTGCTTGTATACTCGAGTCATATTTAGGAACATTTTTCTTCTTTAAACGTTCCGCTTCTTTGTTTAATTTATCCACTTCCATTCTCAACTTCTTTTCCTCTAAACCCTTTATTCTTTGATCTGCTGAAGGCCACAAACTATCTGCCATAACTCCTTGATCTCTCCTTTGTAGTGAACTAATTGAGCGAGGT
>CAZYSE010000056.1:5621-6117 GCA_964650085.1 uncultured Candidatus Saccharibacteria bacterium
AAGCAATCATTGCAAGGCTTTTGTTTATTTGCGTTATTTGGCTTAATAGATCATCCTCTTGATTTTCATCTTTTTTAAAGTTTTTCATTACATCTTCAAATAAGATTTATTATTAATTCGACAAATAAAGACATCAATCTCTTAACACGTGACCTATCTCTATAGCCTCAATCTAATTTTATTTGTAGTTAATAGGCTTTGTGTGGCTTCCAAGTCAATCAATTAATTCTTAATTGTTTAATTATACTATTTCTTTAGGTTATAATAATATCAATGCACCTAAACCTTTGAGCAATCAAGGGCATGGTGCTTACTTAAAACACATGCGACATAACGGTCTCCTGACCGGCACAGTCGCATGTGTCTATGAAATCGAAAGAAAGTAATAGGGTAGGTTCGAAAGAATCTATCTCCGAGTTCGGGAGACCATTTTTATGGCTTCCGTTTACTTCTAATATTAACTAGTATACGGATGAGAGCCTCATACAAGAATCTT
>CAZYSE010000057.1:0-6063 GCA_964650085.1 uncultured Candidatus Saccharibacteria bacterium
ATGGTGCAGATGGTGGTCTACCTGTGTTCATTCCGCCAACTGGACCCACAGTAGGATCGTAATATATAGGCCGATTACCTCTATAGTATCGTAAAGCATCTTCATGGTTGTACAATCTTCCAAAAGCAGAAGTTACTGCGCCGTTAACAAACTTTCCTCCGCTCAATTCCGAAATCGTACCACCGATTGCTCCAGCTAATAATACTCGACCTTCCATACTATCAGGGAATACACCTTCAATAGCAAAGTCTGCCTGAGAAGTTAATGCAGAACTTATAAATCCATGTTCGAATTTACCACCTTCAATCATGTTTTTTGTTCCTCCAACTACTCCATGACCTAGTGCATTAGAAATTGGATCAGTCATATATTTTCCAACAAATCCTAATACATTTGCCGTTCCTAATGACACAAATCCAGAAGTTATTCCTGCCCTAAACGCATCTCCAATTCCACCTCCATTAAGCAATGTTCCAGCAAAAGATGATCCAAAACCGAATCCAAATGCTGCTGCTGTTGGGCCAAGTGCTAACGAAGCAATTCCAGCTGTTAGTGCTCCTGCCACTATTGCAACACCTATTCTCCAATTATCTTCAACAATATCTACTAAATCATCAAACCTGTCTGAGACCCAATCCATTGCATCATCAAACCAACTAAATCCTGTTGGATCCGTTAGGTTTAACGGATTGTTCATAACGTAAGTGTACCTGTTATAACTTTGCGTCATGTTTGGTTCTTGAATCAAAGGATCTGCAGATGTAAATCTTCCGATAACTGGATCGTAAACTCTTCCCTTCATATTTACTAAGCCAACTTTGTCTAATTGTTCATGTCCAGTAAATCCAACCTTGCTTGCGCTTGTGACAGAACCAGAAGCCTGCCAATTCGAAGCTCGTCTTTTTCCCCAAGAATCAAAACTCAAATTTTCTACTATTGCTCCTGCTTGATCGGTAATAACTGATAGCGAGCCGATATGATCATAAAGCATAAACTTTGTACTAGGGTTTCCTGTACCAGGTTTTGTGTAAGTAGCTACAATTTTTCCTCCAGCAAAAATATTGTGTAGTTCTTCGGAGGTTGTTGCAGTTGAAGTCTTTTCATAAATACTTCCAACATAAACGGTAGTCGATGTAGTTCCATTCTCATTCACAACGTTCTTATATAAATCTGCAGACGGATCGTATGTAAATGTCTGAGTTACATTTCCTTTTGTTATAACTTTAGCTTTATTGAAAGAAGTGTAAGTTATTGTTCCTTCGCTGCTTGTGATTCTGTTTCCATTTGCATCGTATGTGTAACTATTGTTCACATTTCCAGAAACTTGAGTTACAGCATGTGGTTTACTTCCGTAAGTATAGTTTCCTACATCCGATTTACTTGTGATATTTCCAATTGAATTGTAAGCCATGCTAACTGAATTTCCGTTCACATGTGACAGAGTAAGTCGATTCAAAGCATCGTACCCAAAAGTTTCTTGAACATTTTGTATGTTATCTCTTCTTGAAAGCAGATTTCCAAGTTGATCGTAACCGTATGTTAAGTTCTGTGTTCCAAGCAAATTCGCAAGATTTCCAGAGGTAATATTTGTTAAATAACCCATAACGTTGTTGTATGAATAGCTTGTGATTATTCCGTTACCTAAGGTTTCTTTTAATAACTGGCCTTTGGCGTTAGCAGTATCTAGTTTCCAGTACGAAGTATTATCCGTGTAGTTTTTTACTTCTGTTAAAACTCCGAACCCGTTGTAGTTGCTAGTTACAGCAAATCCAGACGGATAAACTAGAACTTTATCTCTCGAGTATTGATCAAATATTTTTGAAGTAACGTACTTTGTTCCATCAATTGTTTTTATAGTCTCGTAGTTTCTTCCAAATGCATCGTAGTTATATTTTTCTACATATCCATTTTCTGCTGTTACTTTATTTAATTTTCCTAAACCCTTGTATCCGGTATCGTATTCGTAAACGATAACTCCTTCGGCTCTTTCCAATGATGTGACTCTTCCGAGTTTATCGTACATTGTTGTCGAAGTTTGATTCTTAGCGTCTGTGATTAGAGTTCTTTCTCCAAATACATTAGTAAAGTATCTAGTTAATCCTGTATCTGGATCATTAATTTCTGTTTGTCTTCCTCTTATGTCGTACTTCATCGAAATTGTATTTCCCATAGGATCGGTAGTAGAAATTAGATTTCCAAAATTATCGTATTTGCTATTAACAGAATTACTATAAACATCTGTTACTTTTACAATTTGTCCTACAATATTTTTTAGCGTCTTAGTCTCTTGCCCCATAACGCTTACTTTTGTTTCTAATCCTGTGTAAGTGATCTGTTTATCTCGATCTCCTGGATATGCTTCTCTAGTTAATCTTCCAAAATTGTCGTATGTAAATTGAACACAGTTAGAAGTAGATTCATTTGCAAAGTAGGGTTCACATTTTTTTGTAAGCTGACCTAAATTATTGTAGGTTGAATCGGTGTTAACCATTCGACCATCAAAACCTAAAGTCTGACTTCTTACTTCTCGGTTTAAAATATCGTAGTAAGTAATTGAAGTTTGACCTGCCGAGTTATCTACTCTCACAAAATATTTTGCTCCACTTGGACACAAACTGCCGCTACACATTAGATAACTAGTTCGCGTAACATTTCCATCAGCTCCAGTAACTTTTACTGCACGACCAAAAGCATCGTATTCGTATCTAACAATTAATCCGTTTGGATCTGTTACTGTTAATAAATTTCCTGTGACTTGATCGTATGTACTTACAGCTTTATGATTTAATGCATTTATAGTTTCCAACGCAAACCTTCCGTTAGCACTGTATGTAGTCTTCTGGGTTCTAACTTCACTTGTATTAGGCATCTCGTAACTCATGATTATGTTCCCAAATAAATCGTAATCGTATTTCTTATCGTATTTTAATGCTGGGATATCAGGCTCAGTTGTTTCTCTTAACAGCTGACCGGTATTAGCATCATAGTTAAACGCAGAAACTCTTTTTTGCGCACTTTGTTCTGGAACTTCTTTTGTAACTTCCGCTCTAGTTAATCTTCCAATTATCCAGTTGCTTGCATTATTGTTGTATGTATTAACTGTTGTTGTTCTATATGTATTTTGAGTGCCATCCACATCGATTATCGAAACTACTCGTGTTTGATTTCCAAATTCATCGTAAGTAAATTCTGTTCTTTCAGTTTTAAGAATTCCTCCAGTGTTCGGATCGAAAGATTTGCTTACAGAATTTGTAATGTACGGGAAATACCTTTCGTTTACTAAACCTGTTCCCTTCCTTGAAGCTTCTATACTACTTAATGTGTTGAATGTTGAACTTAATAGAGTTCCCGATGAAGATTTAACTTCGTTCTTTAAAACCATTCCTCTAAAGATATGGATTTGTTCGAATTCTGAATAGTTTGTGATTCCAGTTTGATTGTCTGTTTTCTTCACCCATCGAAATCCTAAGAAACCACGACCACGTGTATTTATTTCTGCGCCTCCGTAGTTATAACTATATTGGTTTAATCCTCCAACTCCATTGGTCACTTTATAATCTGAAACAACATAAATTGGACCTTGGAAGTCTACTCTTGTTGGATAACTCGCATCGTTATCTTTTGTATACACAGAAGAATCAGTCAAGGGTTTGTATTGAATTTGTACCTCTACACCATGACCGTTTACAATTTTCGTAAGTAGATTTGGAGCTGCAATGCCATTTAATCTAACACTCCACGAACTTCCACTTTGAGTATACGCAGACATATCTATAGAACCGTCCCCGTTGTAGTCTCCAAAGAAGTTATTTCCAGCTCCTCCAGCATGAGACGCCCAAGTAGTAGAACTTCCATTCGCTCCAAAGTTAAAGCCTGTCGATAGTGCAACGTGCCACATTCCATTTGATCCTGTGTAACCTGCAATATCAGATTTTCCATCGCCGTTAAAGTCACCTATATAGTTATTTGTAGTTCCACCACCATGTCCGCTCCAGTGAGGTTTTGTTCCACCATTCGAACAATCAAAATTAGTTCCCGTTGAAATACAGGCTTTCCAAAGATTTCCAGAAACAAATCCTAAAGTATCAGTTAATCCATCTCCGTTAAAATCTCCTAAGAAAGTATTTTGAAGATTCATTGAAGTATTTGGTGATTCCCACATACCAGAATCAACAAAACCTGTTCCTGTTGATAAGAACACTCTAAATTTTGATGGATCTGTTGGAACTGCGTACTTCATCATGTCGAGCATTCCGTCTCCATTGAAATCTCCCAGAATATTATTTGCCAATCCACCATCATGACTAACTGTGTTTGCAACACAAGAAAAATCAAAAGTTAGCGGAGAAGTAGTTCTAATTACTGTGTAGCAAACAGTCCATAAGTTTCCGGATTGATAACCTGCAATGTCTGTCATTCCATCACCATTAAAGTCTCCTGTAATTGTATTTGCATATCCTAAGCCATGACCAGTCCAAAGATTATCTCCGTAAGGACTTCCAACTGGTTGATCTACAAAATTGCTTCCTGTTGATAGTCTAACTCTCCAACCATTTGCTCTAACTTGATCAGCCTGTCTCATCATGTCAGTTTTGCCATCTCCGTTGAAGTCACCAACAAACAAATTTCTCATATCGGTATTAGGGTTTACACCGCTCCAATTTTGGTTTTCAAAAGTGCTTCCATTTGAAAGACTAACTGTCCATAAAGACAAATCAGAAGAGTTGTTTTGATGCCCAGCTAAATCGGTTCGACCATCACCGTTAAAATCTCCAGTAATAGTTCTAGTTTGACCAACTGAGTTTGCACTCCAATTACCACTGCCTGTGCCATTAAAACTTAGTTGAGATGGTGTGAAATCTTTCCAAGAAAAATTAGTAGGTCTTAAACAAACGTTGTTCAATCCACATTCAGTTATCGATGAAAGATAAGAATTCAAAGTTGCTGTTGAAGATGGCTTGTAAGCGAATTTGTATTCCTTAACTAAAGTATTGACGCTTCCATTAGTACTGTAAGATCGTACTGCTGATAATCTTTTGTTTACAACAACAACCGCACCTCCAACAAATTTTCTTTGAGTATCTGGTCTGTTTTCGTAGATAAATTCAACATAATTAGTTGGTTGAGTTAATAAACTTTCGTGTGAATTTCCAGTATATGAAATCTTGGTCGGGTAGAAGTTTGTTCCGGCAGGATCCTCATAATAACTTATATTCATGTAGTTTCCTAAATGATCGTACATTTTGTTTGCCGCCCAGTAAAGCACGTGTGGAGTACCTACAGCTTCTATTCTAGAGTCTGGTGTCAATCCAAAAGTAATTCTTATTCCACCACTAGTAAATGCTTCAAACCATTGAGGAAAACCATTTACATTTCCGTAAGAAATAACTTTAGTAAAAGTTTCGTGTTCTGTTCTGTATTCTGTTCCGTTGGCGCCGTAAACCTGACCATCAAGATTCATTAATCTTTCTCCATCTAAACAGAACTTGTCGTTAGCATCGAAATCTACTGTATCTATTGAATTATCCTGACCCAATGTTGTACCGCATCTAGAAATTGTAGAAAGCCCGCCTAGTGAAAATCCTGCTCCTAAAACTCCATTAGACCCTCTGCTTGAATAATTAACGCTCAAGCTAGGAGCAATTCCGTTTCCAGAAACTCCAGTTGAAAGTGGAATAGAGTAGGTCGAAGAACCAACGTTATCTACATCAAAAGAACCATTTGTAAAACCAGAAATCTCTCCGCTTACTGTTGGCAGAGAATTAATTGCAGCGTTCTGCACTTTCCATGTAGCACCTGATGATCCTAGTGTGAAATTAACTGTTAGAAATGTACCGTCAGCACTAGGAGAAGTTGTTTTTATTGCAATCGTGTCGCCGTTAACTACGCTTGCAGTAGTTCCGCTTTCCGCACCATTTTTAATTATTCGTGTATTGTTACCTCCACTTACGGTTGCATTAGTTGCACCAGAAAGGCCTTTGACAACAACAGTGTTAGAGAAATATTCAGTATTTTTTATAGCCTCGTTTATTGAAACGAATTGATATTGAGATTGATCTGGAA
>CAZYSE010000058.1:0-6021 GCA_964650085.1 uncultured Candidatus Saccharibacteria bacterium
GTTGATTGCTGACTAATAATTAATTCCCAGTGGTAAATCTAAAGTATCGAATCCATACGGGTAGTCTCTGACTAAAGCCACTTCGTATTCGTTCAGAGGTATATCTGGATACGCTCTTCGAAGTTCATACAAGAACTGTGCGTGTGCAACTACTGCTCGTGTATTTAATATGCCCTCATCTTCAAAATTATGACGTCCGTTTGCAAAATCTCTACCCCTAGAACATGCATAAATGATTCTGAACATAGCTTCTTTAGGTTCTTCTTTTGCAACGTTTATATAATGCGGTGTAAAGAAAATATTCATCTCTAGTTTTTTAGTAACGATTCTCGGTCTCCCAAGTTCAGGATACTTAGCTACAAGATCAGATTCAAACTGAATTAGTGTATTCGAAGCAATCTCACTTGCCATAAAAGTCTGAGCGTTTGAATATGCGCTACAAAGACTTAGGAATTTGCTCACAAGTTCAGAGTTTCGAGTTACTTGAGATATTTTATCTGCAGATATAGTTGATCTCTGAAGATAATCTGAAATATATAAAGGAGCCGGAACTACTCCAAGAGTAACTCCACTTAAATTTCCCCTAATCGATTCATAACCAGCTTCGGCAATAGATTTTAAAGTAGGATGTTGGCCATATCTAGCCAAATAGATTATTGGCGCGATAATAAAATCCTGGACCTTTATTATTTCTTCGTCCGAAAATAAACTGTACTTTGTTAAATCTACTTCACCTAAATTAGCAACAACTTGCTCAAATAGTCTATCGATATCGGTAGTATTGGGAAGTAAATCGTCAAACGGTAATTGGTTATCCATATTAATAAATTACACCGTGCGGTAAATCTATAGTATCAAAACCGTAAGGATACTTATCGACAACATGTTGTAAGTCCCCTGGAATTTGAAAATCTGGGCTAGAATCTCTTGCATCTATTAAGAATTGAGCTAAAGTCACGAAAGCTCTAGTTTCAATCATTTTTTCTGAATCTATGTTCAATCTCCCAAGAAAAATATCACGTAAAAGCGATAGTGCCTTAACATTTTCTGAAATTGCAGCAATTGGATGTGTACGCGCTTTATCTAGTAAGCCAGGGTGACAAAGCATAGTTACCCCATCGTTAAGCAGTAATGGTCTAATGTGGGCTAACTGAGGATATACGTTAATCATTCCCTTTTCGTAGGCTACCAAAGTGTGAAAGGCGATACCTTTCGCTATTGCGGTACTAGCCTGTCTGAACTTCAGGTATAGTTTTCTGTACTCTACTGCAGCATCCCTACTACCAGTAAGTGTTTGTATGCCGATCACCTCTTGTTCAAGCATTGCTGGGTGACTTATATTATGAAAAATTGGTGTAGCAGAAAAGTTTACGTTTAAAGACTTATCAGCAAATTTGTTCCATAGAAGACCAGCTGTATCTATAAGAAGTTTATGCTTTGAGAATAGAATTATATAAAGCATAACGGCTATAATATAATCAGCAGGAAAATGTCCGCCTTTTTGTTCGTGGGGATTAAAATCATTTGTATCGAGGTCTTTAAATAGCTCGTCTAGGATTGTGAAAATCTCTTCAGGATTTGTGCTATCAGGAATGAAGGTTCCCTTCAGGCTATTTAATTCTTTGTTAGGGTCTTCCAAGGTATATCAATAATTGCGGGAATTATATCACGAGGCTTACAGAATGAAGACGAACAATTTTATAGAGTTATCGTAAACTTGACTCCTCGATTCTCTTTGTGACTAGAAACTTCTATTTTCCAGCCATGAGCTTCAATAATCTCTTTAACTATAGATAAACCTAAACCAAGTCCCCCAGTAGCTCTATTTCTGGACTTCTCTACTCTATAAAATCTTTCAAAAATGTAAGGTCTATGAATATCGGGAATTCCTATTCCATCATCTTCAAAAATAATCTCTTTAGAATTTGCTTTCACAAAAATATTCTTTGCTTCTGAATATTCAAGAGCGTTTTCTAACAAGTTATTTATAACTCTTTCAACTAAAACTTTATCTGCACTTAAAATGTAATCTTCTTCAATTTCTAGATTCATTTTGATATTCTTTTCCTCAATTTTTTTATTATGATTACTAATTACAGAATCAAGTAACTGTTTAAATCGAAAATTAATAATTTGAGCCTTCTGCGTTCTGTTTCTAAGCCTTGTATATTCCTGAAGTCTATCTACCAAATCGTCAATTCTTCTTACTTGTTCGACCAAAGTTTCTATTCTGTTTTCATTTAATTCCACAACTCCATCTTTTAATCCTTCAAGTTGAACAAGAAGACTAGTGATTGGGGTTTTAAGTTCGTGCGAAGTATCGGAGATTAAATCTTTTCTTAAGTCTTCAACTCTTTGCAGTTCATCAGAAAGATTATTGAATTCGGTGATTACATTATCGAACTCGGTAGTTCCAGTTTCTTTAATTTTAACTTTGTAGTTACTCTCCTTTAATTTATTAATACCAAGTCCTAAGACCTTGAGTGGCTTCCCAAAAATTGTTGAAGCAAAGATACCTATTAAAATCGATCCAATAATACCTAAAGCTCCAACAATCAATAGAGACTTTTGCAGAATTTCGACATACGTTTCCTGAAGTGGTTGCTGTCTTCTAGAGCCATCTGTATCGAAATCTAAAATGCTAAATGAAGGTAAAGCTTCCGCAGATATTGTTGAAGCACTAGCAAATGATATTGGTCTTAAGAAGTCAGCTGTTCCGCTAATAATTTGTCGGCCTACTCCACCGCTTGAGATTCCAAATTGTCCAGCGCCAATTCTTCCAACAGTGTAAATGAAAGTCTGTTTACTTTGTTCAAGAATAATAAAGTTGGAGAACAAAAGTAATCCGGTAGAAAGCAACGAAACAACAAACGCTATTTTAAAGCTTGTTGTTTTAGTAACGTTAAGTAATTGTTCAAACACTTGCATATTTATATCCCTTGCCTATTATTGTAACTATTCTTTGAGGATTTGTTGGATCTTCTTCAACCAACTTTCTAATTGATTTTATGTGGGCATCGATTGTCCTATCTAATATATCACTAGAAAGCTTGTCGCTGTAGGCTTTATCTAGAATTTCGTCTCTTTCGAAAACTCTTCCCGGATTCGAAGCTAATAAATGCAAAATATTAAATTGAGTTGTAGTAAGTTTCAAAACTGTATCCTTCATAGTAACTTCCATTTTTTGCGGATCAATTCTCAGGTCGTCAATTTCAATCACATTACCAGCAGTTCTTCTTAATAATGAACTTACTCTTGCTAATAAAATGCTTGGAGAGAATGGTTTCTTTAGATAGTCATCTGCACCGATTTCAAGACCAATTAATTCGTCCATTTCTTCAACACGAGCTGTAACCATTATTACTGGAACTTGTGACGTAACGCGAATGCGTTTACAGACTTCAATTCCATCTAGTTTAGGCAAGTTTAAATCTAAAATTACTAAATCAACTTTTTCTTGTTTGAAAATTGAAAGTGCTTTTTCACCATCGTCAGCTTCTAGAACTGTGTAGCCTGCTCTTTTTAAATAGGCCTTTTCTATTTCTCGGATAGATTCTTCGTCCTCTACAATTAGTATTTTCATACTGAAATTTTAGCAGAGTAATATGAAATTTGTGTGAAGATTAGATTTGTTCGATATTGTGTCTCTTCATGACCTCAGTGGCAAGTTGAGAAGCGCAGCCTTCTCGTATAATTTTATACTTTCCTTCTTGAGTTAAATCTATCACGGTAGATCCTTTTTTCTCTGGATCATTTACACTAAGACTTCCACCATCAAAGATTGCGGAAATTTCTGGCCAAATGTGTTCAAACTCAAACACAGAGATTGCACTGGGTTCGGAACTAATATTGGCACTAGTCAAAGCAAGCGGGCCGCATTTCCTGCTAACTTCTCGTATAAAGCTGGAATTTGGAATTCGTATTCCTATGGAATCAATTTGAGGATTTAGATCGGGATTAAGCTCAGCGTTTCTTTTGAAGATTAGTGTGAAAGGTCCGGGCAGTAAGTCGTTTAAAAGCGCGTTTGATATATTAACTTGTGCCCAGTTAGGAATTTCTGATGTATCTCCAAGCGAAATAGCCAGAGGTTTTGTAGCATCTCGTCTCTTAATTTCGTATATTTTATTCAGAGCAGCAGAGTTCTGAGCCAAACAAGCAATTCCATATATCGTATCAGTTGGAACTGCAATAACTTCGCCTTTTTTAAGCAAAGTTACTGCTAAATTTATTGAATGATCAAGATTAGCTCTATATAATTCTATTCTTTCTCCCATGCAATCAAGTTATTCAACTTCTACCGCTTCGGGATCTAAGTCTTCTTCAAGCTCTTCTTCTAATGGTCTTGGTTGAGAATTTGGTGTAGGATCATCTACATCTTCCATGCCGGAATCAACTTCTAAGGGATTATCTGTTGCATCATCGGGTGTTAGAGTCTCGTCGAGATCAAAACCAGGTTGAGCATCAACGCCCAGATCTTTAAACGTATCTGTATCATCTTCTGGCAATTTTACATCCTTCTTGTCTTCGTCGTTCATATTTTGGTTTTTAATAAATATTATGAATCGGGCTGCTTATGTATAATATATTATACTCCAGATTTGAATTATTTAATAAAGTAGCAGGGCAAAGTGCTTTACAGGAAAGCTTATGCGGAAACTAGTCTATATCCACGATTATATGAGTTCTCCACATCGAAGTTATACCCGAGTTGCTTAAGTTTTTTTCGCAATCTAGAAATTCTTTGTTCAATTGCCCATTCAGAATATTTTTCATCGATCGATGCTCCCCAAATTATAGTAGCAATTTCTTCCTTGGAAATCTCTCCTTGCTCCTTCATAGATCTTAATAACAACCGTTCTCCAATTGTAAAAAGCTCCATATTAATGTCAAAATTAGGATTTCCTGGTTTAGTTTCGATTCTCAGATTCTTCAAGTATTCCTCAAGAATCGGAATTGTAATACGATTGTTCTCTACAAAGCCCACTTTGCTGTAGTCTGCAATAATTTGTTGTTCCTTAGGATCCAATCTATTGTTGCCTAACAACTTTTTAAATACTAAAATTTCACCCTCTGTAAAATTGTTTAGTAAGTATCTTAAGTAGCGTGGTAGGCTGTCACTTCCAACAATGCTATCTTTAATTATTCTTTGTAGTAGTCCAAAATGATTGTTGCATAATTTTGATGATTCTTCGATCAAGTCGACTGAAACAGTGGTATTAGTTTTCCCGGTAACGAATTTTGTTATTTGCTCTTGTGACCATGATCCAACTTTAAAATAGATAGTTGAATCAAAAATGCTCGCTGCAACAGGAAACTTTTTTTGAAATCTTAATTTAATGCTTGGTGTTTCAATTAAGTAAACAAACTTAACTCTATTCTTGTATTTCTTTATAATCGTATCAATAGCAAAAACAGTATTGTAAGGATCGTCATGAAGTTCGATATCGTCCATAAAGACTACAATTTCAAACCCGCTTCGAAGTGAATCCACAAGATTGCCACCTGTTTTTAAAGCTATTTCTCTGTCGATTTCTTTTTCAATAGATTCAGTTGTAATCTCTGCAATAGCCTGAGAAGATAGATAACAAAATGTATATGGTGAATCGTAGTTTTGAGGATCTTGATCTAAATCACACATCACATCGTATAAATGAATTGCTCCATCGTCTGGAAAGCTGACTACAGTGGGACTTTCACCAATATTTAGATAGCTTATGATTTTCGAAACTGTTTCGTCCATGATGTGATCGTTTATAACTAATCATATCATTTATGCGAACTATAGTTCAAAATTAAGATTGGGAAGGAAAACTCGTGATAAAAATAATAAGGTAGCAGTTCGACGGTATCCTTCGTCCCAGAAATCGCTTTCCCAATCAATTAAATCTGGATTAGCTGGCGGTAATACTTTTACTTTTGGATAAGCTCTTTTATATCCTTTATGCATTATTCTAAATTGAAGAACATCCAACTCAAGTTGACGTAATAGATGTGCTCGGATTTCTTCTTGATTAGAACCAA
>CAZYSE010000059.1:0-1948 GCA_964650085.1 uncultured Candidatus Saccharibacteria bacterium
CAATGTAGATGAAGCAACAGTAGGAGCTTACTATCGATCTATTGCAACAAGCCTTGTAGGAGTTAACAAAACTCAAGAGACAATTGGAAATTACTATAAAGAATACTCAATTCAAACTGTAGATAAGTTTGATCAAATCCCATTCACGTCCAAGCAGAAATTCAGCCAAACTAGCGGTGTAATAGAAGGTAAAGAAGTTACACTAACGATCGGTGCATTTGCAGCTTTAGAAAATAGTATCGATTCTAAAATAAAAACTAAAGTTCAAACAAAACTTCATGATTACGAAGAAAAAGGTTACAGAGTTGTCTTAGCATTATTCAATGAGAGTATTGTAAAAGAGCTCGACTTTACTTCGGATAAAGCAATAATTTTTGTAATTGAAGAAGAAGTTAATCCTGGAATTTCTAAAACGCTGGAAGACTTCTATTCTCAAGATATTAGAGTAAAAATAATTTCTGGCGATAGTAAAGTTGCTGTGTCTAGGATTCTTCAAAGATTAAACATCAAAGATTTAAAAATCGTCGATTTAAGCGAGGTTACCTTAGATAGCAAAGTAATTGCAGAGTACGATGTATTCACCAGATCAAAACCAGATGACAAATTGAGAATTATCGAAACATTACAAAACATGGGACACCGTGTTGCAATGGTTGGAGATGGAATTAACGATGTTCTTGCCCTTAAAGCTTCAGACGTAGCGATTTCTGTAGAAAGTGGTGCGAAAGTGGCGAGAGACGTTTCTGACATTGTCTTGCTGAATAACGACTATGCAAAGGTTCCGGAAATCTTTTTTGAAGGGGAAAACATTCTCCACAATTTAAAGATTTCTACAAAAATGTTCTTAACAAAATCATTCTTTGCAGTGTTCTTTGTTTTAACATTAGCTTTAATTGGCTATAACTTGCCATTACATCCTTCATCAACTTTGATTTTCAGTTTTTTAGGAAGTAGCGCGCCAAGTTACGCAGTAATTATTACACGACAAAAAGTAAAATCTAATCGAAACTTTTTTGAAGAAGTACTCTACTCTTCTATTCCTTTTGCAGTTCTGATGGCTGGGATAACATACCTCTACTTTTTGTATCTAAAAGGAATGAACTATTCTTACGACCAGATAAATACATCTCTAGTACTTATGATTTTATCTTTGAGTGTAGTTTATTCATTATTAATATTACTCAACGCAAAGAAGCTAAAAGCAATTGTGGCCATTCCAATTTTTGCATTCCTTATGCTTGTGGGTGTATATCAGACGGTTTTACCAGTAAATTTAGAAGAATTAACATCACAAATCGTACCAATAGCAATTAGCATTGTGCTGGGTGCAATCTGTCTAAATTATATTCTATGGTCATCCGGATTGAAGTCGATTAAGAAGATTCTGACAGTTGATGTTGTAGGGCTAGTTATTGTTGCAGTAGCATTCGTTTTTCCATGGAGAACGTACTATAATGTTGTAAGAATAGATGTTCAGCAGGTTTTGATTGTAGTTGGAGTAGGTATTATTGGAATAATCACATCTATATTAATAAGTAAATATAATGCAATCAGGAGCTATAGAAAGACAATTAGCTGATAAGAATTTTGAAACTCGATTAGCGCAACCAAAGAGGACTGTTAAAAAACGTCCTACTTGGCTTCGAATAGCTGACCTGCGGGATAATGCTGCAGACAAGTTCAAAGATGTAGACGACTGGTTAAATAAAGCATTTGATAAAGAGAAGTACAAAGAGCTGGAAACATTTGGTGGTCCAGTTAGAATGATTAGGTCTGTTGATGATTGGGTTAAGAAGACTTTTCCAGAACCGAAAGAGCTAAAAATCCTAGATACTGCACTGAGTTTATACGATATGGCGTGGAAAGCTCCAGTCGGATTAGCTAAAGGTGCAGGCTTTCTATGGTATGTGATATCCCAGAAATTAAGAAATGAAAAAAAGTTAACAGA
>CAZYSE010000059.1:2048-5825 GCA_964650085.1 uncultured Candidatus Saccharibacteria bacterium
GCTCTTGCTGAGGGAACAGGCTTGCTAGATGCAGGAGAATTAGCTCTACTGGAAGATTCTGCAGGTCTTGTTGTAGCAGAGGCTTTAAAGCATAAGGTTGCAAATCCAAACGCTACAGTTACTGTAGATGACATTAATTTTTTTGCGATACCTAACGCCTCTGTATTGGCACAGTTGTTGCAGAATGCACGTATGACGGAAGCGAATCTAATCGGAAACTTCGATTCTGCTTTTGCTCAAATTCAATCAATGGCAGCTACAGCGAATATTCCAGATGTAATTAAGGGAAATGATAAATCGGCGATTGATCAAGTTACCAAACAAAAGTCTTTGGAATTTGCAAAGATCTTCGAACTTGGAGGAGCAGACCTTCCTGTAGTTGAAAATGAAATTGGATATGCATTAAAAGTTTTCTCAGGTAAGCTCTCAAACGAAGATGTATTAAGAACAATCGAAGCAGATACTTTAGCAAACGGTGTATCTCCAATTGGCAATATTCTCCGTGTTTGTAATAACGACTTAGCAATATTACGAAATCTTCTTACATCACCTGTAGGTCAATTTGATGTTCTGATTAACCAAGTATTTGCAGGAGTTGCAGGTGGGGTAGATAAGCAAACGAAGATTAAAACATACTTATTTTTGAAAGGTTCAAGCTCTTATGATGACTTAATAACTGCGGATCCCGATCTAGCTCTGGCTATTGAGGCAATGACTGGTTTGAGCTTTACTCCACAAACGGCTGAAGGAATTGTGTCTCAAATGCGAGCTCAAGTCGAGGATGTAGAAGGCAAACTCAAGAACCAGTTAGAAGGTCTAAACCAACAGGTGGGGAAGATTGATATAGAAATATACAGTTATTTGAATTTACCACCGTTTGCTTCCAAGGGTGCTATTGAATCTGCTCTAACACCATTTTCAAGCCTAAGCGTAAGTCATATGGCTGTAATGGATTTGGAGACTGGTGAAGTAAATGAAAAATACAAAAGGTTAGAGGCACTTTTCAGGCAATTGAACAAAGCAGATCCTGGAATTTTTGAAGAATTAGTAGCATCAGGTTTCTTCTTTTATAGAGGAAAAGATAAGTCGGCAGTAGCTCAGGACTTAAAAGCATATAAAGGACAGGAATTAAAGAAACTAAAAGGTTTAGAAGGTGATCTTGATAGAGGTGGATCTTGGCCTTCGATTAACAATTTTTTTGACTTAAATTATTCTGCACCAACTCACGGAATTAAATTCTTCTTCGATAGAATTTATGCTGCTGCAAATAAGGCGGGCATAAACCAATCAATAATCGACACACTAATCACAGAGAAAAGTACATTTAATCAAGCACCAGATAAGGATGGGAAGATGAAAGATGAATCTGCCGATTCTAGTGAACTATCAATATTAGCTTTGTATGTAAGTAATCCTCAAAAAGTCTTAAAAACTGCACGCGAGCTTCGAAGCGTTGTCAGCACTGCGAATCTTATCGCTAATAATCCGAATATCAAGGAACAATACGATGCATCTGTTATGAAGGCAGTACAGCGAGAAGAAGGAATTTCAGATAGGCAAATAGAAAGGAGGTTTATTAAACAAAACGGTACTAGATCTGGATTGAGTACTTTAAATATCCCTCCTGAACTTGAGAATGATCCAAAGAGATTCCAAATCTACAAAGATAATTTAGCCCGTAGATCGGATTTGATGAAACAAAAGGTTAACCCTGCTTCTATGGAAACATATATAGATCGAAACATTATGACTGACTTGGGAGCTTACTCTTCTGGGGAATTACTAAGACAAGCTCAAACAATCGGAAATCTATTTCTAAATTCACCTGTGGACGCACAAAGATTGGATGGCACAATCTTTTTGATGCTCAATTCAAGAAATTTTAATGAGGTATTATTAGAAGGCCAGCTACCCCAAGCTCTGAACGATACTAATTCGCCGCTATCTAAAGAGGTATTATCCGCTTTAGGTCTTGCTGCTACTTCTGTAGATAACCAAAGGACAGTCTTAAAGCAGTTAGTTAAAGTGGCACAACGTCTCTACAACAAGGTAATAAACTCAAACATGCCATTGTTGGGATTCAAGGGCGACGGTTATTTGTTTGATTCAGAAGGATTTGCACATTTTATCTCTCTATTTCTAGGTGATTTGCATGACTATGCAAACGGTACAGTAACAGTAAAAGACAGGATAGCTAGAACAAATTCTCTACTAACCAAACAAGCAAGGAACACGGAGCTATCTACTAGTTCTGCCGATGCTGTCCCTGTACGTAGAGCACTTGTAGACCTATCTCAAGACTACATGGCTAGACAAGCAAATTACGAACAAAAAGTTAGGAGTCTTTCAATTGGTAGTGAGCTGGGTGCAAGACAACAAGTCGTGCAGTCTATTAGAACAGAAAGATTCAACCCAGAAATTTTTGATAAAGATGCTAGAACATTAGCTATCGTAATGGCTAGAGGAAAACTAAATCGAAGAGGTAAAAGATACACTAATGCAGCTGATCGACTCGGCGAAGATTATCTAAACAATGTGACTGGCAAAGCGGCTTAACTATCTCCAACTGCTTGTAAAATTACGTTAAATCTACCAGTTAATAACTCGTTGAAACTAAATCTGTACTTGGTTAATAGCGGCACGCTAGAAATTGGTCTCAGTGTGTTCTGATTTGTAGAACCAGCAGCAATGTCAAAGAAGTCAGCATCTGTAACTTTTAGTATACCAACTATCTTTAGTTCGTTTGGTTTTGTAACAGTTACCGCTTTCTTTTTTAGGTAGAGCGAAGCATAGGTTGCTCCAGTTGCCTCGTTACCAAAAGCAGAAAGTAGTATTTCCCCAGAGGATAAGTTGCCATTGTTAATAATAATTGGAGCTCCGAGTATAGGTCCTGCAGGATCTTCTGTTGTAGGAGCACCAGCTTCGTATGCTTTTATTGAAAAGGCATTATCAAACTCAAATTCTTCGGACTCAAATACAAGTTTTCCAATTTCTAGACTCTTTGGACTTGTAGGAGATGCCCCGAGAACGCTATCGTGTAGAGATTGTAAAGTAGTTTTAGAATAAGGTCCTTTGTAAATATCTTCAAACTCAAAGCTAACTTTAAACTTAGGGGCTTTAACGTCGTCGCCGTAGAAGCCTTTAATATCAAACAATTCAGCTTCTTTTGTAACCTTACCCATGGTTTTTTGACCGTTGGCAATCATCTGCTCTGCTCTAGCACGGTCGGCTGCATTAGATTTTGGATCGTTAAGAATTTTTCGTCCTTCCTCAATTTCTGCATTAGCACCTTGGCGTTTTTGACTCAATTCAACATATTTAGCATTTCTTGCAGAACCTTTATCAGATGCGTTAAGACCTAAAGATTTATCATAGGCTAACTGACGTCTCGCATTAAATCTGTTTAGTAGACCTTTACCATCCTGAAGTCCTCTAGCAGTATTGATTAATCCTGAACCAGTAGTTCTTGCTAGCCCAACTCCTCTGCTTGCTACTCCATAAGTTGCCCCAAAACTTTCTCTCATGTTCACTAGCGGATCTTTTACAAATTGAGGAATTGCAAATTCGGCGTCTAGCGCTTTATCAATACCAGCAAGGACATTCGGGATAGTAAAGAAAATTCCAATACCAACTAAAGTCAGCACCAATGCGGTTATTCCACTACCTTGAGTATCTGTAGCACCATTCAAAACCGATTCTAAACCAAGCAAAGGCGGTATGTAACCCCCCGTACGAATGTCTGGGAACTGGCTTTGGAAACCCTCGCTAGTAAATACT
>CAZYSE010000060.1:0-5820 GCA_964650085.1 uncultured Candidatus Saccharibacteria bacterium
TCATCCTGTATGGAAATCAGGAGAAGAGTATAAAGGCAAAAGGTAGCTTTACTGTGAGACATACAAGTCGAACAGTTACGAAAGTAGGGCTTAGTGACCCTTTCATAGCATATGGAAGCGTGATTGTTTAAAGGATAAAAGTTACGCTGGGGATAACAGGCTAGTCTTGCCCGAGCGTTCACAGCGACGGCAAGGTTCGGCACCTCGATGTCGGCTCATCACATCCTGGGGGTGTATCAGCTCCCAAGGGTTCGGCTGTTCGCCGATTAAAGTGGTACGCGAGCTGGGTTCAGACCGAAGTAATTCAGGTCGGTCTCTATCCGATGTGGTCGTTCGAATTTTGAGGAGGTTCACTTTTAGTACGCAAGGACCAAGGTGAGGCAGTCTCTGGTGCACCAGTTGTTCTACCAAGAGCATCGCTGGGTAGCTACACTGCTATTAGGATAAGCACTGAAAGCATCTAAGTGCGAAGCCAACTCCAAGATTAAAATTCGTCATCAAGTTCCTGGGAGACTACCAGGTTGATAGGCACCAGGTGTAAGCACAGTAATGTGTGTAGCCGAGTTGTACTAATAAACTGAAAAATATTTCCGGTTATACTAACCTTCTATTCAGTTTCTAGAGATCAATTAACATATTATGTTTAACGACATAGTATGTTAATATCTTTAAGAACTTTTAAAATTTAATTCAAGTATTCTGTCATCAGATATCTGGGAAGCTCCAACTTCCTAGATATCCGGTGATAGGATCGCTCTGGCCCCACCCTATCCCATTCCGAACTAGGTCGTGAAACGGAGTTGAGCCGAAAATACTTATCTGCACCGCAGATCGGGAAAATAGGTAATCGCCGGTTTAAAAAAGCTTTCAGTAAAATGAAAGCTTTTTTTATTCTCAAATTTCTAAAAAACTATCGCATGCGATTCCCTTTTCTTAGCTGAACAATCATTTAGTATTATTTGCTAGCGCAAAATTAGAATAGGTAATCGCCGGTTTAAAAAAGCTTTCAGTAAAATGAAAGCTTTTTTTATTCTCAAATTTCTAAAAAACTATCGCACGCGATTCCCTTTTCTTAGCAGAATAATCACTTAGAGAACGACAGACCTTATAACTTCTTCAATATAATCAATCCCCCTTTGAATCGACTCGATATAAACAAATTCACTAGTAGTATGTTCTCCTTTGCCTTTAGCACCTAATCCATCAATGACCACTAGTTTATTGTTGTAGCTATAAAAAAGACTCGCCTCGCTTCCGCCGCCTCTGTATTCTTCAACAAGTTCTATGTCTTGATATTTAGCTTTTTCAAAAAAAATCGATTTAAAGTTCTTTGTCTCAACATTTTCATTGAGAGCAGGGAAGGATAACCCTCGAACTAAATTAGCTCTATAATTTGCATCTAGACTATCTACAAACTCTTGAATAACTTTGTCCATTCTGTCTTTTTCCTCATTAAATTTAAATCTTACCTCAAAAGCTAATTCACAAATTGGCGAAATTATATTGAATGCCTTTCCTCCTGATATCAGCCCAGGATTGAAAGTTGTCATTTTTTCATAATCTGCCTTTGATTCAACAAAGTTTATAAATTCGGACATCTTAATATTTGAATCGAAACGTTCGTCCTTCTTTGAGATTACACCAGAGTGGCCACCTTCACTTTCAATTTTTAATGAGTAGAGCTGAATACCCCTCCTGGCTAGTACAAGAGACCTCTGGTTTAAGTCCTCAGAGATGAGGGTAGGCTCAAATACTAGGGCAACATCGTTGTTTAGTGAGTATTTCTGGATGGTCTTTCTGAAGTTTTGAGAAGCAATTTCTTCCTCAGGACTTATAAGCACGGTAATATTTTTTAGTTGTTTAGAAGCATTTAGTTTTCTAAGTATCTCAAAAATCATATAAACCGAAGATTTCATATCGTGAGCGCCGCTTCCGAAAAGCTTTCCATCGTCAAGTCTAACAGGGATATCCTGTGCAGGCAGAACTGTATCGATATGACCAGAAAGCACAATACGCTTTTTAGAATCATCAAAAATCTTTGCAGCGAAGATCAAACCGCCATTTTCTCTAGAAAAAGTACCTTCTAGATCTGAGTATTCCTTTTCCAATAGTTCAAAAGCCTGTTCAATGCCGGCTAAATTTCCAGATTTTGTATTAATTTGTAGTAGTTGCTTTAGAAAATCCATTGGCAAGTATTTTACTACAAGAACTACATGCAATGATAGAACTCTGCAATTTGACTTTTTTCTATAAAACTGTAAACTCTTCGACTAATATTTATTACTCAATATTGATGGTAAAAATTAAGAAGAGAGCTCAGGAAGATGCGGAAGTATTTAGACGAATCCAAGGAAGATTAAATGGAGAGATAGGAGGGCTAATGGACTTAGTAGATGAAAAATTCTTATCGGGTGATAAAAGTTCGTATTATGGAACTGGTAACTTTCCTTACTGGAGTATGCTTAGAAGCCTCCTCCCTATAGCTGAATCAATAGGTGCACTACTATACGATGAACCAAAATCAGGAGATAACTTGAAGAATTTGCTAAAAAATGAGCTTAAAAGGTATGAAGAAGGTTACGCAAAATTCCCTGAAGTAATAGTAATGCTATTTAGGCATCCGCTTATCCATACTGACGAAATAAGAGTTATCAAATCCGGTCGAATTAGAATAGGGTGGTCATTGACGGCAGCTGACTCAATGAGACACATGAAGGTTACTAAAGGAGATAAAAGGTCTACATATAGGATAAACTTTAGTCCGAGGAAGTTCTACGAGAACTTATCAGATTTGCTTGAAAAATGCATCTATAATGCCAAGAAGGATCACTGGAAAGGAGTCATAGCAAAAAGGTATATCAAGTGGGGGTCTTTGAATCTAGATGACCCAGCCGATACCCTAGCAAAAAATGTAAGTAAAAAATCTATAAGTCTCATTAAGGTTGAAGCAAAAAAGCTCGCACCTCAAAGCAGATTAGACATTGGTACTTACATTACTTGGTGAATTAATTTATATCTTCTGCTATAATCCTACCTAGGTATCTTAAGTCTATTTTTGCTCGAAAGGGTAAGGATAAAACCAAGCTTAGGAGACACTAAAATACATGAGTAAAATTAAAAAACACTCAGAAGAAGAGATTAACGCTCTTCTTGAGGGAATTCAAATCCCTAAAACTTTCAAAAAAGGAGATATCATAGAAGGAACCGTCGTGACGATGAACGATTTCGGTATGGTTATCAATGTTGGAGGAAGAACCGAAGGAATTGTAAGTGGTAAACACTTAAAATTAAACGGTAAAAAAATCGCTAGAAATCCAGGAGATGTAATTCTATCATTCGTTCTTAATCCAGAAAACGAAGAGGGGCAGTTAATGCTTTCTGTAAGTAAGACAGGACCAGAACTAAAATGGCACGAACTTGAGCTCGCTAAGAAAAACGATACTTCTATCAAAGTAAAAGTCATTGAGGCTAATACTGGAGGAGTTATTGTTGAAATTAACGAAGGCTTAAGAGGATTCGTTCCAAGTTCACAATTAAGAAACAATAGAATCTACACGACCGAAACATACTCCGGAAAAGTCGACGCAGTAAAGGCTTTGCAAACAAAACTTGCAGAGATGATAGGCGAAGAACTTGAAGTAGTTGTTATGGAAATCAATAAGGACAAAAACAAGGTTATTCTTTCTGAAAAGAGAGCATTCAACGACGGCGTAGACGCAAAACAAATGGAGGCAACTCTATTGAGTCTTAAAGTTGGAGATGCAATCGACGGAGAAGTAACTGGAATTGCACCTTTTGGTCTATTTGTTAACGCAAAAGGACTTGAAGGACTTGTTCACCTTTCCGAAATTTCTTGGGACAAAGTATCAAACCCTGCTGACTTTTATAAAGTTGGTGAAAAGGTTCAGGTACAAGTTCTTGGACTTCAGGATAATGGAAAAAGAGTTGCTTATTCAATTAAGCGATTGGTTCCAGATCCATGGAAGAACATCGTCAAGAAATATAAGTCAGGTCAAATTGTTGATGGCGTTGTAAAAAGCGTTGCAGATTACGGTGTATTCGTAAAAATTGAAGAAGGTCTAAACGGCTTGATTCACATTAGCGAATTATCCAATAAACTTGTAAAGCACCCATCTCAAATAGTTAAAGCTGGAGATGAAATCAAAGTTATGATCATTTCGATCTCAAACGAAGATAGACATCTTGGACTTAGCTTAAAACGAGTAAATGCTTCTGGAGAGGCTGAAGTTGAAGTTCCTGCAGAGGAATCAGCTGCACCTGCAAAAGAAAGCAATGCTGCTCGAGAAATGGAAGGTTTAGATAAATTACTTCAGGACGCTGAATAATTTATCGCCAAAGGCGATCCGCCTCTGGGGGAAAGGTCTAAAGGCTGAAAGGTCTGAAGGCTAATCGAAGATTAGAAGGTCAAAGGTTAAAAGCTTTTGGCCTTCTTTCTTTTTTCCCAAGAATGTTAACCCACAAGTAGATGAGCCAATTCTAAAGCGTAGATGTCATGGTGAGGCACTCGAACCATACATCGGGAAAGATGATGGAGTTATTTTTTATTTTCCCTCTTAGCAGGTACTTGTTCAACCTGCTATAATATACAAAAGGCCAAAAGGTAAAAAACCAAAAAATCTAAATCTAGTTTTAGCCTTTTAGCTTTTATTTTTTCAATTTTTCTTTTCATTTATGGCAGAAGAACTAAAAGGTTTAAAAAGATTAACAGCCAACGCACAAAGAGTTTTAGCTCTTGGCGAAGAAGTGGCAAAAAATAATAACGCTAAAGAATACAAAGCTATTCACCTTTTTTACGCAATATTAAGTGACAAATCTCTAATAATCGGAGATCTTTTTGCAAAGCTTGGAATTGACTATGAAGAAACAAAAACACGTGTAAATAACGAACTACTTAAATATTCAAGCGAGACCGGGGTTGGAAAAGCTTCTGTTTCTGAAGAACTTAAAAAAGTTATCAACGACAGTATAGTTATTGCTAGAGAACTAGGAACAGTTTATGTAGGAATTGAACATTTGTTCCTTTCAATTTTTAGACAGACAAATCTTGAATTTGTTCAATCAATTAACGAAGCTGGAATTAACTATGTTGTTGTAAAAGACGCTTTAATGACGATCGTTACTTACCCTGCATTAGCCTCCCTATCAAGAAAAGACGACTATTTTGACATGACTGAAGAGAAGGAAGGAGCTTATTTTAGTCGAAACTTAAATGAGGCTGCAGAGAACGGTGAATTATCCAATATTTCCGGTAGAGATAAGGAGATTCAGCGTTTAATTCATATACTTGCAAGAAAAAGCAAAAACAATCCAATTTTAGTGGGAGATGCTGGAGTAGGAAAAACAGCAATAGTAGAAGGTTTTGTAAACATGATTATTCAAAAGAAAGTTCCAGCTTCCTTCATAAATAAAAAGGTATTAAGTGTAGATATTGCAGGAATCGTTTCTGGAGCAAGATTAAGAGGAGATGTTGAAGAAAGAATTACGGCTGTAATTAACGAAGCAATAGAAGATGGAAACACGATTTTGTTCATTGATGAAATTCACATGATTGTTGGAGCAGGCTCAACAGGAGGGAAGGATTCTTTGGATATCGCAAATATTCTTAAACCATATCTAACTCGACCAAATCTAAGCGTTATCGGCGCTACTACTCATGACGAGTACACAAAGTACTTTGAGGAAGATACGGCGCTTTCTAGGCGTTTCCAGCCCATTTTTGTGGAGGAATTAAGCAAGGAAGCAGCCAAAGAAGTTATATATCAGCTTCTTCCAGAATTTGAGACTTTTCACAACTTAAAA
>CAZYSE010000061.1:0-5795 GCA_964650085.1 uncultured Candidatus Saccharibacteria bacterium
AAAATTATATTGGAGGAGTGCTTTTAAGAGTGTCGTTTGTTGGAGCAGTAATTCTTGGTTTGATAGCATTAATCCCATATGTTGGAAGAAACATAGTTCTAACCTCAACAGGAAGCAACTTAGCACTTCTTTCGAGCATTGGTGGTACTTCAATCTTAATTATGGTTGGAGTTATCCTAGATACAAAGAGACAGTATGCTTCTCTAAGAGCAGCTAGAAACTACTCGTTGTATGCACGAGGAGAATAGAGAACAAGGGATAATTCTAAAGGTCAAAAATTATTCTGTATCCGATAAGATTATCACCTTTATCTCTGCATCTGGTAAGAAATCCACTTTCATCCTCAAATCTATAAAATCTCCAAAGAGCAGAAAGGCACACGCTGTAGATATTTCAAACCATGTTGAGATAAAAACAAAAACTGGATATTCCATGCCATTAATCACAGATATAAAACTGCTAGATGAATTCGAAACTTTAAAAAAAGATCATACAGGAATATTTTACATTCAGGGTCTATGCGAAATTGCAGATAACTTAGCTTTCGAGGAAGTAGAGAATGAAAGTCTATACCAAGACTTACTATTTCTGTTACAAAAGTGTAAATCCGAAGAATACAAATTTCTCATCGCAATCTTCCTTATCAAACACATTCAAGAAGCAGGATATATGCCAGAGGTTCCAGATTTTCAAGAAGGAGTATGTGCGAATAGAGAAACTGTGGGCTTGTATTTAAAGGAAGAAGCTGGAACTTTTCAAATAAACGATGAGGAGTATAAAGTCTTTAAAAGCATTCTCGAGAGAGAAATCGACTTCACTTGTCGAATCAAACCTTCTGCAAAAACTATCAATTTGCTGTATGAGTTAGCGATTTCTTGGTATCAGATTATTACGGAAAAGAGGTTCAATTCAGGAATATTTATTAAGTAAAGGGCTGTAAGCTTTGGGCTCTGAGCAAGAAGTTTTATGTTTCGTGGGTATTCATTTTGGATATTAGATATTGGATATTTGAACTTAATTTCTCCGAATCTCCGTTGGCTTATCAAGCTTTTTCTACTATAATCACCTTTGTATGTATTTACTATTCTCACAATTAAAAAAATATCTTCCTGACTTAACGGATGGACCAAAAGAGGTAGCGGGAGCGTTCACAAAGATCGGCTACATGCTCGATAAGTTTTATGAAGTTCAATATCAAGGGCAGACAGATTTCCTTTTAGACTTAGAAGTTAGACAGAACAGAGCAGATTGCTTTGGAGTCTTGGGTTTGGCGAGGGAACTTTCAGCGTACTATAATATTCCTTTAGCATTACCAGAGTATAACGTCCCAGAATACACAGCGACTGGTAGAGATACGAATATAGCAGTAGAGGCAGATAAGGGCGTTAAAAGGCTTTTAGCGGTCGAAATTGAGGGTGTTTATGTTGGCGAGTCGCCAGCTTGGTTGAAAGAATATCTTGCTCAATACAAAATCAACAGTATAAACAATCTCGTAGACTTTACAAATTATGTAATGTTAGAGACTGGACACGCATCCCACGCTTTTGATAGAGACTTACTTCAAGGTGGAAAACTGACATGGAAATATCCTGTTCAAAATGAAAAATTTACAACATTGAACGGAGAAGAAGTGGAAATTGATCCATCTATATTGAGTATTGCTGATTTAGGAAGAGTTACATGTCTAACATTCATCGGAGGGAAAGAAGTAGAAATAACACAAAATTCGAAGAATATTATCCTAGAAATGGCAGTTTATGAAGGAGGAATTGTAAGACAAAACTCCAGAAAATTGAACATTATTACAGAAGCGGGTAGTCGATTAGAAAAGTATCTCGATCCAGAGACTATGCCTTTAGCCTTTGATTGGCTTGTAAGTTTGATTCTAGAGAACTGTGGTGGGACGATAGTTACGAATAAAGCAGATATATATTTAGACCCAACAAATATTGCTCCAATTTCTCTTGATTTAAACAAATTGAACCAGTTAGCGGGAATAGAAATCCCACACGATGAATCTGAAATTATTCTTAATAGATTAGGATTTCAGACTTTGGAGAAACATGGAGAAGTTTACACATTTAAATCAGCAACAAACAGACTTGATGTAACTTTGGAGGAGGATTTAATTGAAGAAGTAATAAGAATTTACGGATACGATCAAATTCCAGTTAAAAATATTCAAATTGAATCGGCTGTAGATATTACTCCAAAAATACTTGGGTTGATTGATACGCTAACAGTTCATATGGCTGCAAACGGTTACAACGAAGTGCGATCGTGGGTTTTAGTTTCAGAAAATGAAGTACAAAAAACAGAATCAGATATCGCCGTCGCAATTAAGACAACTAACTCAATCAACGAAGAGGTTCCATATATTAGACCAAATCTCAGTACAAGTTTGTGGGGGCATTTTGTAAAAGGAATTAAAAACAATCTGAAACAAGTACAACTTTTTGAGGTTGGTAAAGTTTTCCGAAAAGTAGAGGGACATTATACTGAGCACTATGCTTTAGGTTTACTTCGAAGCGGAGTTGAGGTGAATTCCCTTTTTCAAGACGTTCAAGTTTTAGTTAAGAAAACACTAGGTGATGTAGAAATCAGATTAGAAAAGATAACGGGAGCAGAAATTTTTCACCCATCAAACACATATGCTATTAAAATCAACGGTGTTGAAGCAGGAATTCTAGCAGTCACAAGTAAACTTTTAACTGAGCAAGAATTTACATTTGCGGAAATTAACATTCAAACAATCAATGAGATGGTAACACCGTTTACTTCAAGCATGGAAATCACAAGTAGAATTGCAGATTTAGATATAAACATTCCTGCAAACGATTTGAACCAAGCGATGAATATTGTTGCAGAAAAAACAAAAGAAATTAGAGGTAATGTATATGCAACCGAATTTAAGGATGAGTATAAAGACGGAGAAGCTACAAAATATACATTCAGAATTAGCTACATCAATTTAGAAGATAGCGAAGCTAAAGCTTTGCACGAAAGAGTTTTTGCTTAGTCAGAAACTGTTAAAATAGTTTCATTTGAGGCAAATGTTTGAAACATATCATTTACTACTTTTGAACCATTATCTCCACCAACTACTTTAATTTCTGCGGTTCCTGAAGCAATTTTTGTAAACTTAAGCCGTACTATTTCTACACCAAAATTCAAAACCTTGTCCTCGGTTGTTACACCAGCGATCTTGATTGTTCCATCGTTATCACTAGGATCTGCATATACGTCAAAAGAGCCCGTAGAACCTTCTATAGACTCGATCATTAGTTTTGATGGGTCATACGTCAAAGTAATTTCAGCTCCTCTAAAAAGTTCATTAGAAGTCGAGTTTAGAAAGATCGATAAATCCTGTGGTTCGTTAAGTTCTACTCGTGAATTATTGTAGTTAAAGTTGAAGGTATAAGGACTATCTTTATTAATAACAACAGTTTCAAGATTGAATTCTTCTTGGGTACTTTCAGTAGGCTGTGCAGAGGTGTAAATTCCCCATACGCCAACAAATGCTATGGTTACTGATAATGCGATTATAAAAAGAGCAAATGTTCTATATTTCATTATTCACACTGTAAATTTAAAATTTCCTCATCTGTTGGGATATTATCTCGATCGAACTTACAACTATTGCTTACATAGTTGCAGAGTATTACTTTCAAGTCAGCTTCATCTAATTTAGCTGAACAGTCTTCACAGCTAGCTGCATTAGGTACAAGATCAAAATTAAATATGTCCTTTTCGTTTAGCAGAACTCCAAATTTACTTCCAAATAACGCTAGGTCTTCAATATCAACTTCACTTCCAGCGGATTTTAATCCGTTGTAATCACCTAAACATTTGTTCTGTACTTTAAATTGAACAGGTTCTGCAAGAAGTGGAACTTCCGCTTCGTTGTTTGCAGTAGTTACAAATGAATGCACTTCTTCATTAAATGATGTACTAATTTCAGTACCAAAAATTACATCCGCAGGTTCCCGAGTATTGTTAATAACTTTGAAGAAAACATTTGCAATAATTTCACCATCTTTTAATGATGCACTGCTAGCTTTGGCTAAATCTAGTTCTATACATGCTGAATTACCATCTAAAGCTCTACATTCGCCAACTTCTTCGTTCACAGGAAGAATAGCAGAGCCTAAGGTAAAGAATTCAGCTTCAGGCTCAAGAAACTCTTTAGGATACTGAATTTTAAGCGTCAATCCGTTAAAACTATTGGTCGCACCAGTCGTATCTCTGAAAGTAAGCTGATATTCGGCAACTTCGTTTAAGCTGTAAACCAATCGATTATCTTTAGCCTGAACATCCAAGAAAATCCCTTGTAAATTTCCAGCTTGAGAATCTGCAGGTGCGTTACTTCTTTGAATAAGTAAAACTAATCCTATAGACGTACCAATTAAGACTAGAAAAATCCAAACCATCAAGATGTTATTTAGCGTTCGTGCTCCCATTTAGTCTTTAATTTGAATACTTAATACATCTGTAGATGCATCGATCCATTCTTGAACAAGTAATTTAAAGTCAGCTTTTTGTTTAACTTCAATTCGGTAAGTCGCTTTTCCTCCAACAAAGTCTAGTAGTGAAATTGCAACAAAATTACCACCTGCTACACTTAATCCTGTTTCAGCTTCTATTTGTGCAGCTGTTTTTCCTCTTGAAACCTGAAAAGGTGCAGATGAAAGATTCTCTATAACAATTTCAATAAAGTTCTTTCCATCTTCTGTAACGTATTCAGCAGTTGCATTTGGTGTAGCCGCATCTCCTCCTAATCCATTAGCACCAAAGCTAAATTCAAAGTACGAGTTTGCGTCATAAACAAAGTAGTTGTTGTATCCAATAGTTGCAGAAGTAACAGCACTAGAAATATATTGCTTAGTTCTACCAAATTCATTCTCATAGAATGGTGCTGCTGGTTTAGAGCCATCTGTAACTGGTGCTGCTGGTTCCTCTTCTTCTTCCTCAGGTTCTGGTGTCGGAGTTACTACTGGAGTTAAACTCACACTCTCTTTTTTAAGATCGATAATTAAAGTATTACCTTGAACCAATAATCTATACCCAACTGCATCTGTGAACTCCAAAACGATTTCTGGAACAGCAGAATTAAATTTATATTGAGTAATTACATTGTTAATAGCTGTGTTTGTTTTAACATCTTCTGAAATTTCTAGAGCTCCTGTCAAAGGAATCGATAGACTTTTTTTATTTTGAGCAAAGTTAATTGTTGTAGAAGGTAATTTTGCTGTTGAGAATTTGAGTTCGATTCGGTCAAAAGATTGGAATTTATTTATGCTAACTGTTTCAAGCTTTGCAGTGGTAAGTGCAGTAGCTGTATCTCCTACTTTTGAAGAAAGTGAAGAAATAAAATCGCTATCTTTTGGAGCATTTGTTGCTGCAGAATTTTGCAAGATTGAAGATGAAACCTTAAATGTTGATACTGCAGGTGTCTCTTCTTCTTGTTGAGTGTTATCGGTTTCTTCTGGTTGGTTAGCAGACATGTTTCTGACTATTAGCGCAGCTCCAATTCCGATTGCTATTACAATTATTATGTAGAGGATGATTCTTGCGGAACTGTTTTCACTGGTTACGCTTTGTTGGATTTCGGTGAAACGTGATTGATCTAATCTTTCTGGATTGATTGTGCTATTTACCCTACTGCTTAGTAGTGGAGATTCTTCCAAGTTAGCCTTTCTTTTCATAAATTCAGTTTTAACAAGTGTAAATATAGTTGTGCATCTAAAGTATATAAGGAAAATATCGTTAAGGCAAGGAAGTGATGAATCAAAACC
>CAZYSE010000062.1:0-5391 GCA_964650085.1 uncultured Candidatus Saccharibacteria bacterium
CCTTGTCCCAATGGCGATAATCCAGGAGCAGCCATTCCTCTCATTGTAAGAGCTCCAGAAATATCAACTCTACTTGTAGGGTCGATATTTCCAAATCCCATTTCTCCAGTTGCTAAAATCGTAATAACATCAGATGCATTTGGCCCCATCATTAATGAACCAGCAGTATTGTTTGTGATTGCATTTCCGTATGTATAAGTATCGCTTGCTCCAGATGTTAAGTTTCTTCCAAAAAGATACTGGTTACTGAATGTTGCAGAGGAAGTATTGCCAAAGCCAAATAAAGATGAATCGTCACCATTACCGGTATTTCCTCTTCCAAAAATATTAATTTCGCCACCTACTGCAGAAGTATTGCTCCATCCTACAGAAACAGTATCAAAAGTATCTATGGTATTGTTGAATCCAAAAAGCTGAGAATTAACTGCTGTTCCGGAGGCAGTGTTTGCCATTCCGTAAGCTTGCGATCTGAATCCTAAAGCGCTTGTAGCCCAACCGATAGCTGTTGAATAATTACCAGCAGCCGTTGTACTATCGCCAATTGCTACCGCATTAGCTCCAGAAGCTAATGGCGCAACATCAGGTGGATTTGTGGATTCATCATAATATTGAAGATTTTCTTCAGTACAAACCCAGTTTCCTCCAGTATAAACATAAGTTTGATTTTCTGGACAAGCAGCTAAGCCAATGCTGAATGAAGGACCAACGTTTCCAACAGTAATTGGAGTATTGCCACTTAAAGTTATTGAACCTGATTCTCCATTAATATCCGTTACACCACCACCAGCACCAAAACAACCAAAGTATGCTCCATTATTCTCTGAACATTGGAATGTCTGGGTGTTAGTATCAAAATATATAGAACCAGCGTTTGCTGGCGAAACAGGCACAATCGCATTAGTTCCATAAAGTGTTGTTCTTCCTTGCCAACTAATAGAGAAAGCATTACTTTCAGAACCTAAGCCAGTACCATTTCCAAAAATCAGCCCTTCATCCGTAGGAACAAAAGCTCCTGATGTTCCAGAAGCCTCATTGTATATACCTAGCGTTGTCTGTGCATAACCTTGTGATACTAGGTTTGTTCCAAATGTAGATGAATAATCTCCCGTTGCCGATGA
This sequence comes from uncultured Candidatus Saccharibacteria bacterium, assembly GCA_964650085.1. Lineage (GTDB taxonomy): Bacteria > Patescibacteriota > Dojkabacteria > J137 > J137 > KLAP211. The sequence continues at coordinate 1,119 of CAZYSE010000062.1, forward strand.
AAATCTACCAAAAGCGTTTGAAAATATACCGTTTGCATTGTTTTGAAATCCTATTGCTTGTGATGTACTGCCGTTTACTACATTATTAACTCCCAGCATCACAGCGTTTCCAGCGTTTGCTGTATTATTTAATCCAACCATATATGCATCATCACCACCTATTGCTTGAGTATTTTGGTAACCCAATGCGTATCCATTAGAAGCGTTTAATTGATTATTGAATCCGATAGCCGTAGACCCAAAGCCCAATGAATTATTGAAGTTTCCTATCGTTATTGTGTTATCTGCCGTTGCTGTTGAGTTTGAGCCCATTGAAATCGCGTTAGGACCACTTGCAGTAACATTTGTACCCATAGCGATTGTAGATGTGTTAGATGCCGCTGCGTTGGAACCTGCTGCAAAAGAGTTTGACCCAGAAGCATTACTCAACAATCCAAACGCACTAGAGAAGTTTCCACCCGCTGAAGTTGCTAATCCAAATGCAGCCGAGAAATTTCCAGCAACCGTTACGCCTGTTCCGGATGCAAAAGAGTTATTTCCAGTTACTGTATTGCACCACCAAATCCTGCTGAATTACTTCCAGAAACTAAGTTATCTTGTCCTGCGGCAAATGAATAAGCTCCAATATTTGCTAAATCCCACGCTGCACCGGATACTCCTCCAGCTCGGAATGCTCCCGTAGAAGGATCCCATATTAATCGTTCTCCAGCACCATTTGTTGTTAAAGCAGCACCACTTCCAAAAGTTCCTCTCGCAATAATACCGCCTCCGTTTACTCCGTCATTTCCAATATCTAATTTGAATTCAGGTGTGTTTGTTCCAATTCCGACTCTTCCTGTTCCGGTAACATTTAAGTTAAATCCCGCACTCGCAATGTCAGTATTATGTAGAAGAGGATTAGCACCTCCAAGTTCAACAATTCCGCCTCCAATATCAGTTAATCCATTTTGAACAGTAATTGCAGTAGGTGCAGTCTGACAAACCCAGTTTGCACCGTCGTGTACATACGATTCTCCTAAAGCACAAGCTGCTAAGCTAATATTTGGAGACGCGCCACCTGATGATAAAATTGGGCCACTCGCAGTTACAGTTGTAACCCCAGCAGCAGATAAATCTGGACTACATATAAATGCAGTACCGTTCCATTGTAATTTATCAGTACCCGCACAAGTTGGTGCATTGACTTCAATAGTTCCTGTAGTCGTGATTGGTCCTCCCATTATTCCGTTTCCAGTATCAATTTGAGTAATTCCGTTTACATTATTAGTAACATTAGTAGAAGGGAAAGAATTGCTAATATTTTGAACAGTAGTTCCAGTTGATGTAGGAATTGTTACTGTATTTCCATTAGTAATAGTAAGAGAATTAGTTAGTGGATTAAAAGCTAACGTCTGCTCGTCTTCGTCTGAACCTGTTGCTGGAGACTCTTGTGGAATTCCGTTACAAATTCCTGAAACTAAAACTTGTCTCACTCCTATCAATTCTGTTAGTAAGTTGTTTGGAGAAGTTGAACTAAAATCTATTGAACATAAATTAGTGTCGTAGATTTCTGGTTCACTATTAATACAAGCTTCTATACTATCTGTATCTCTAGTAACTCCATCTGGACGTGATTTAACTGCAGAAGAGTAGCAAACTACCATATCAGCTGCGACGGATTTATCTATTCCTCGGGGAATTTCTTGAACAATTTCAAACCGACCTTGCGAGTCTACTTGGATATCTGTGTGATCAGTAACAAAGTATGTTTTCTGAACTTTCTCCACATCTTTACTAGAAACTTTAATTCTGAAATCGTAATATCCGGTTTGAATTTCACCGTTTTGATCGGCAATAATCTTTCCTTTAATGATTACGTTATTTGGGCGGAGGAGAAAGAACCCTAGAATTACCAAAGCTATAACTACAAGTGCCCACAGAAGGTGTGGACGTTTTTTATTTTCGTCGTTTGTATCCAAGTTAAAAGTGCAAAAATTAACTGTATGTTCTTATTCTATAGATTTTCAAATCCATTGCAAGCCCTTGCAAGCCCTTGTTCTATTTTTAATAGACTCTCATTTTTAATTGTGTAGTCATTTTTTACATTTTCAGTTAAAATCTTAGGAGTTAATTAATATTCATGGAACTTAATACAATCTTTAAATATCTTGAAGGAGCTGTGGCATTATTGCTAGCAATCAGCATTTTATTGCAGAATAGAAACGGTGGACTAGGTACTGTATTTGGAGGCTCATCAGGAGGAGAATCATATAGATCAAGAAGAGGATTAGAAGCAGTTCTCTACAATTCTACTTTAGTTTTGGGATTCCTATTTGCCGCACTTGCAATAGCAATCGCATTAACAAATGGTTAAACTACTATCACAAATAGAAAAATTTCTATACGGAGTGAGGGAAATAGCTTGGGGTTATCCAGACTATTTAATCCTATTCTATAATCGTATAGAAAACCTATACAAACGATTCACACCAAAATCTCACATCCTTTCTTCAATCTTAATCGTACTTATTGCAAGCGGTTTTTCTTTCACTGCTGTTCAATCGGAGAGTAATGTACTAATCGAGGGAGTTATTATGGGGGCGGATAGTAATGGAGTGTTGCAAAGATTAAATCGTATCAATCCACTTATCCCTTCAGGAGTTCAGCTAGAAAGAGATATTACAGAACTTGTTTACGAACCACTAATCCGATACGAATATGATCAATCTGACGAAGGAGTTTGGACTCCAAAAACTACAAATATTCTGGCAGAAGAGGTTATTCGATTTAGAGAAGGAGCCGATTACCAGTTCAATCTAAAGAAGAATGCTAGATGGCATGACGGAATTCCGTTTACTTCGATTGATGTAGCTAGAACCCTGGAACTCTTATCTTCGATTGAAAATAGAGACGAAGCATACATTAAAGCAATAAAGCAGATGCGTTGGGAAATTATTGATGACTACACGATTAGAATTTGTACAAAAGGAGCATTAGACAGCACTTTATGTAATCAAACTAACGACAATCCAATTCTATCGAATTTTCTTGAGCTGATTGCTGTAAAAATTATCCCAAACCATTTATCGGGTGACATCAACGTTGCAGACATTAATAGTGCAGAACCGCAATTGTTTAGAGAACCAGTTGGGACAGGTAAGTTTAAATTCGCATCTATAGATAGTAGTTCTGTGGTACTTTCATACAATACAAGTTATTACGAAGTAGAGCCTCAAGTATTTTCTCGAATTCAGTTTAGAATGTTTAAAACATTTGAAGAAGCTGTAGTTGCCCTAGAAACAGGTGCAATTCATACTTTTGCAGCTTCGACTACTCAGTACAACCAAGATATTGATAAGTTCAAGAATATTCAGCAGTACAATAGTCCAGTTTTGGTCAATCAGTTTTGGGGATTGTACTTTAACTTGAGAAAAAAACCTGACGGAACTACAATTGCCCCAGATTTCCTTCAAGATAAAAACGTCAGAAAAGCTATGTCGTATGCGATTAATAGACAAGAACTTGTTGATAATGCGTTGCAAGGAGCTGCGGAGGAAGCATTAGGTCCTATCTCTTCAAAATCAGAATACTTCAATCCAAACGCAAACTGGGCGACTTTTAATCGAGCTAAAGCAATTGAGTTACTGGATGCAACAGATTGGAAAATGAGAAATAACGATGAATATAGAACAAATTCTGCTGGGGCAGTAATGACTTTTAATTTATTCTTTGTAGATAGTTTTGATAGATTAAATGTAGGAAGAAGCATTCAAAGGGATCTGAGTGAGGTTGGAATTAAAGTAGTAATTGATAGAAGAGAAGTTCCAGGGCAACAGAATGGTCCAAACGCTCCTTCTGGCTGGTCTTTGGAAGAGATCAATAACCAATATCTTTCGCCTAGATTATTTGATGTTTTGCTGTATGGTATGAACACATTTATCGATCCGGACAGATACGAGCTTTTTCATAGTAGCCAAGAAGTGACTCCAGGACTTAATCTATCTGGTTATAAAGGTACACAAGAGACTGTTCAAGTAGGAGAAGACGCAAATGGAAATAGAACAGTAATTCGAGTTTCAAAAGTAGACAACATTTTAGAAAATACTAGAAAGCTAGACCCAAGAGAAGATAAAGATAGACGAAGAGAGAATTACTTAGAATTTCAATCTTTATTAGCAGACGACGCTCCTGTTGTATTTTTGTATCACCCAGAGTTTATTTACTACTCTAACGCACGATTAGGAAATATTGATTTGAGAGACGTAAACTCTTTAGAGTCAAGATTCCGAAATAT
>CAZYSE010000063.1:0-5370 GCA_964650085.1 uncultured Candidatus Saccharibacteria bacterium
CATCTGAACCACTTTGACACACTTTCCAACCATTGGATTTCGTTGGATAATCTGTGCCAATCTTGAAGACGTTACCGCATCAAAAATACTAAATGTTTGCCGAAGTATTAGTTCTCTTGCATTTGGAAACCCATGTCTGGTGGCTCCTGCGGGGTAGTTTTGTTCAAAAGGTGAAACAGTCCCTAATTTATGTAAGATCTTTTTTGCTTCGATCGTATGAGTTCTGACATCTTTGCGACCAGTTTCTCGCTGCCAAACTTCTTCATCTAGGTAGTTTCCTGGAAACCTTGTTATAAAATCGATGTATTCAAAGCCTGCAACATTTCTTGAACATGCGAATTTAGTTTCAGAAGACATAGGATTAGTGTAAGCATAAAAGAAGAATTCTCCGCCTCCGTAGATGGTATAGTCGAACTTTTTTGAATTTAATCGGTATATTAGTAGCTCGCACCCATCAACTATACGTATAATTTCTGGAGAATAGTAACGCTTAAGCTCTTCAAAAAACTCAATATTCATATCATTTATTGCAGAATCCAACATTGCTTCAGAATTAGCCAGCACTACTCCACCAGCGCAATTAAGTCTGCCTGGACTTAGTTTATGAACACGCCAACCTGTATGCCCAACTTCCCTATTTATGTCGGCCATTGCCATCTCTACAGATCTGGGAGAATATCCTTTACTAAAACGCCTTAAATCCCAAAGGTTCATATATCGAAAACTGAGCAACTGTCGATATAGTCGATTAGTTAAAGAGTCCTCTCCGACAGATTCTATTGTGGGTTCAAGCGGTTCTATGTTGTCCATATACATAATTCCGAATTATACTCTACCCTAAACGTAATTTTGAAATTGATCCAAAACTTTTCCTTTGGTAGACTGTATCTACATTTTGTTAATAAGAACCTATGAAAAAACTAGAGTTTTCGATTGATATTGCAGCTAGGAAAGAGAATGTTTGGAATGTACTATGGCAAGATAAATATTTCCGTGATTGGGCAAACAATATCGATGAAGGAACTTACTTAAAAGGAGAAATGCAGGAGGGCAATACTATTGAGTTTATCAATTCTATTAATGGTTACGGCGTTACAAGTTTAATTACAAGGTTGGTGCCCAATGAGTTAGCAGAATTTAAACATAATGCGGACACAAAGGATTTTGGCGAAGCAGAACGTGACTCTGAGTGGACAGGTGGAACGGAGAGATACGAGCTCATCGAGAACAATGGTATTACAACTTTAAAACTAGAGAGTACCGTTCCTCCTTCACAAGAAGAAATGACTGAGGAAAGATACCCCAAAGCTCTAGAACGGATAAAGTTCTTGGCTGAAACTGTGGAATAGATTATGTAGTCAAAACTAAATCAGTGCAGATGTATGGTTTCCCAAAGGGACCACTTTGTGGCGGTGCCTAACCATGACATCTGCGGGCTATTCAATCCTCTTCAACTTTCTGTCGATAATTTCATAACGCTTCTCTATTCCAACATTGTTCACAAAGTCCCTGTCATGGCTGACGACGACCAAAGCTCCTCTATAGTTTTCTAGTAAATCGACTATTCGATCTTTTGTATCAATATCAAGATTATTAGTTGGTTCATCCATAATTATTAAATCTGCTTGCGACATTGTAGCTAGGACAAATACGAGCTTGGCGATTTCACCTCCACTTAGTTCTGCAGCTTTTGAATATAGAATCTGATCTCGATTGAATCCTGTACTGGCAAGAGCTTTGGTAATTTCTTCTTCTTCAGCTTCTGGAGCAATTTTTCGAACATTTGCCATTGGCGACACAGTTAGATCTACTAAATCGTACTTTTGGTCGATGTAAACCGTTTTGTAATTTTGCCCATAAAGCATATTTCCCTCAAGAAGTGGCGAACTTTGATGCATTAATTGATTTATGAATGAAGTTTTTCCAGAACCATTTTCACCTGCTATAGCTACTCTTTCACCTGCACTTAAATCAAAATTGATATCTGTGAGAATTAACTTACCGTCAATTTTGAGCACACCATTGGTGATTGAAATTAGTCGACCTGTACGAATACTAGACTTAAAATCGATAAAAATGCTTTTTCTGGAGCTGGATCTAGATTCTTCAGCTTGGTTTATATGCTTTTCTAGGTCTTTTTCAATTCTCTGTTTTGCCTTACCGTGCATTGACTGCCCGGCCAGCTTCATAGCGTTCCGTTTTATTCTTGGAATGCTTCTATCATTTTCTTTAGCCATTCTTTTTAGTTTAGCTTGTGCACTTTGAAACTTTATGTTTTCTTTTTGTAACTCGATTTGAGCCTTCCTAAACTCCTTCTGAGCTACTTCGTGTTTTCGTTGCAACGCTTCAGATTCCTTTCTTTTTTCGTCTAGATAGTAATTGTACACACTTGTTTGAGAACCGATAGGTTTCACAAATGTTCTAAGTTTTCCATCTTTAAGTTCCCAGATTTTGTTCACAGTTTCATTTAAAAAGTGAACATCGTGACTTATGACAACGAAAGCAATGTCTGAGTTTACTAGAAACTTTTCTAAATGCTCAACAGATTTACTATCCAGGTGATTAGTTGGTTCATCTAATATTAACAGATCTGGGTTTTGCGCAATGGCCAGAGCAATTTTTACTTTCATCAGTTCTCCTCCGCTCAATGAACACAATTTGGTGGATTCCGAAATTGTTGTCGCGAATATTTGGTGGAGTAAAGTAAAAATTTGCCACCATTCTTCATGTTGATTGCTTAAAAATTCGTAAAGTGGAATGTCACTTCTGTACTCATCAAAATCAAGTTGTTGAACATAAAGGATTCTAGCGTTGTTGATAACTTCCACATTTTTGTTTTCCGAAACGAGTTCTCGCATGAGCGTGGACTTTCCAGCGCCATTTATCCCGACTAAACCGATTCGATCACTAGAAAGAATTGACCCTTCTACTCCAAGCAGAACGTCTTTTCCAAAACTTGAATAGAGATTTTTAAATTTTATGAGAGTTTTTTGGTTATACATAATTCCAAGCTAAGAAATAAACTAGCTGGAACTGTAGAAGCCTCGAAGTGGCCACTTTGTGGTTAGAAAATATAAGGCAAATTCGAATTTCTGACAAGTTTCAGCTGATTAGATTTGTTTTCTTATATTTCGCATCGGTATATGTGTAATGGGCTTTGGGCTTTGGGCTTTGGGCTTTGGGCTTTGGGCTTTGGGCTTTGGGCTTTTAATTAGTTTACCTTTATTTGATATTAGGTATTTGATATTAGATTTTTTATTTTGCGGGACTAGCCCCGTATTTATTACGGGGGAACCTAGACAAGGCAGCTGTGCTGCAGAACTAGAGCCCTACATTCTGGTTGAACTTTTTTGCGGGACTAGGATTCGAACCTAGACAAGCAGCTTCAAAGGCTGCGGTCCTACCATTAGACGATCCCGCAATATCAACAGCGAATGCATTTTATCAATAAAACCCTAAAGATTGAAGAGCTAATCTGTTTAGCTAACAATTCTCTACTTTTTCTTTAAAACTGGGAAAATATAACCGCCGTTCGCTAGTATCCCTGTGCCTTCTTCAATCTCAATCCCATAGCTCTGCAGTAACTTGACGAAGTTTTTGAAGTTACTTGTGACCTGATCGTCTATTTTTGCGTTCTTAGTTCTCTTCAAAAAGAATGAACTGCCAAACAGTTTGATAAGTTCACACTGTTTTTCAGTTATTTCAATAAATACCCATTCACAATCATTATTTATCATTAGAAGAAAGGGCTTATTTCGAGCAATATCGTAGGGTTCTTTAACAAATGGTTTTGCTTTATCAAGGTCAACGATTTGCAGAATCTGTTCGGAATTTCTTACTTGTTTTGATAAATCTAGATTAGAACCAATCATTACAATAGGTGTCCAAACTTGATCCAAACCCTCCGTACGTTTTAAGAAGACAGGTGAAGTGAATTTTTGAAAGGCATTTGCGATGTAGATGCCTCTATTTTTTGTTCCTTCTGATTTGTAAACTCCTACTGGGTCATCTAATAAAAACAAATTTGGTAAAGAAACTAAATCAAGAAATTGATTTACAAGTGTAATTGATGTGTATGGGTAGTTTGGAAATTGCCTATTCCAAATTTGCCTATCTAGGTATTGTTCATTGCTAGCAAAGTACCAACTTAGTACTTCAGGTATGATGAGACTAGTAGTTGCAGCAAATCTTATGTTTCCTTCTGAATCTTTGACTGCAAGAAAAAACATTTGTTCACCTAAACGGTTCGAGATTCCATAGTCTCGAGTATCGATCGTAAATAGTGAAAGTATGTGACCGTGATAATTGCATTCAGTTCGAGGAGTTTCAGACTGTTCTATTAATGAATAATATCTCCTGTTAATTTCTCTAGCTAAATCGTGGATATTGTAGTTATCTGAATCCACTAAAGCTATTCCTCCTACACAACCGTAATCTCCTGCTGAAATTCTGATAATGGCTTTCTCGTTCCCTAATTTTTTATGCAATCTTGTGATGGTACTACCAAGAGTGTGCCCAGAATTTGCACCAAGTAATACACTCAGCTCCTGATAACACAAAGTTCTGTGTTCGAGCAAAACAGACAGAAGATTATCCTTATAAGATTCTTCCGAATTAAATTGAATCTGCGTAGATAACAAGATTGATATATAACTGCTATATTATATCACAGGATTATCTCTGTACTATACAGATTGGGGGCGAAGGAGCCAAACAAAAGGCGCCACAAAGTATCATTCGTGGCGCCGTTTACAGCTTAGAAGCGATAGGTTTTTAATCAGGCATTACAGCGAATAAAACTCCACTCACAAGAGATAAAACGACTCCAAATAATAGAGCCGCAACAAATCCTGTTACTACGAATCCAGGAACTATAGCTCCTGTTAACATAACTAACAACGCAGTTATTACGAAACTAAATAACCCTAAGGTCAAAATATTTACTGGAAGGGTTAAGAAAGTTAGTATTGGTCGTATAAAAGCATTTACTACCGCTAGGACAACAGCAACAACTAGAGCAGCAAAAAATCCATCAACAGCAACTCCTGGGATAATGTAAGCAGCTATCAAAACAGCCACAGCACTTAAAACAAGATTTATGAGTATTTTCATTTATTCTATTTAACAAATAAAGTAAAACCTCTTAAACTCATTATAGATAATAATTGCAGGGGTTTCAAGCTAATCTCAAACCGCTTTATCGCAAAAGGTTTTTTATAAATTTGCGTACAAATCTATTTTGTATCCATCGGGATCTTGAACGATTGCGTAATGTTGCCCCCAAAATGCGTCCCATGGCTCTTTAAACACGGTAAAGCCTGCAGACTTAAGAGTTTCTACTACTTGATCTACTTCTGTTGCAGAATCGTA
>CAZYSE010000064.1:0-5336 GCA_964650085.1 uncultured Candidatus Saccharibacteria bacterium
ACAACACAAGCTTGTGCATTTCGAGACTATACTGACGCTCTTGAGCACGATTTTGGAGTAAGGGTTATTGGAGTTAGTAAGGATTCGTTAAAAAGTCACGAGAAGTTTAAGAATAAACATAAATTAGGTTTCGATTTAATATCCGATGCAGACTTACAATTACACAATATTTTTGGAACTTGGGGAGAAAAAAGTCTCTTTGGTAGAAAGTACATGGGAACATTACGAACAACATTCTTGATTAATAAAAAAGGAGAAATAATTGAAATTTGGGGTACTGAAGAAAACCCAGTTAAAGCAAAAGAACAAGGAAAGGATGTTTATGAATACTTGAAGCAAAAGCTCGAAGTTAGAAGTTAGAAATTTTTGAATCTTATATCTTAATTTTTAGTCTTTTGTTTTTTTAGTTTTTTAGATAGATGTCTTTTACACACCTGCACGTCCATACAGAATATTCTCTTTTGGATGGCGTTAACAAAATTAAACCTCTTTTCAAGCAAGTACTTGAGTTAGGCATGCATTCAATTGCTATGACCGATCATGGTGTTTTGTACGGAGCTGCTGAGTTCTGGAAAACAGCAAAAGAAATGGAGGTTAAACCAATTATTGGTTGTGAAATTTACCTAGCACCGGGCGATCATACAAAAAGAGAAGCCGTACACGGAATCAAATATTATCACTTAGTTCTTCTTGCTAAAAATCTTCAAGGTTACCAAAACTTAGTCAAAATTGTTAGTATTGGAAACCTTGATGGCATGTACTACAAGCCCAGAGTGGATATTGCGACGCTAGCTAAGTACAGCGAAGGATTAGTTTGTACTACAGCGTGTATGGCAGGTCCATTGTCTCGACACATCCTAAAAAGAGAAACTGATAAAGCTGAAGATTGGTTAACTCAACTCAAAAAAATATTTAAAGATGATTTATATGTAGAACTTCAAAGACACGGATTTGATGGAAGTGACGACTATGTCGAAACAGATTTATTCAGACTCTTTAGAGAAGGAGACGACGACTCAGGAGAAGATATTGGTGCAGATTTAATTGCCCAACAATACTCCAACTCGATACTTAGGGAGCTGGCAGAAAAGCATAATGTAAAACTCATAGCTAGTTCAGATGTTCACTACTTAAAAAAAGAAGATAGAGACGTGCAAAGTGTACTCTTCGCTATTAAAGACGGTAAAACTCTAGATGACGATACTTGTAGAAAAGGTTACGAGGGAACATATCTGCTTTCACCTAAAGAACTTGAATTCAAGTTTTCCGACCTTCCACAAACGTTAAGCAACACTTTAGAAATTGATGAAAAAATTGAAAAATATAGTATTAAATTCGATAGAGTACAACCACGGTTTTGGAACATTCCTGTCGGCAAAACTGCAGGCGAGGAATTGAAAAGCCAAACATATGTAGGAACTATTAAAAAATACTCCACAGAATCTCAAGAAAAGCAAAATGAAGTAATCAAAGAAGTAGAGCAGTACCGATACGAGCGTCTTTTAGAAGTTATTACGCCGGAACTAATCGAAAGAGTTGATTATGAATTAATGGTTATCGATAAGAAAGGATACAACGACTACTTCCTAGTTGTTGGAGATATTATGCAATACGCTAGACGTCAAGGAATATTGGTAGGCGCTAGAGGATCAGCAGCAGGTTCTGTTATCGCTTATGTTCTAGATATTACAAACGCAGAACCAATTAAGTGGGAACTATATTTTGAAAGATTTCTTAATCTAGAAAGACCATCCCCACCTGATATCGACATGGATATTCAAGACGACAAAAGAGACCAAATCATCGACTACGTAAAAGAAAAGTACGGTGACGATTGTGTTGCTGGTATATGTACGTTTGGGAAATTAATGACCCGAGCTGCAATTCGTGATGTAGGAAGAGTAATGGACATTGATTTAAAAACTACAGATAGACTTTCCAAATTGGTAACTGTACTTTTTGGAAAACCATTCTCATTAGACAAAATGATGGAAACAAGTCCAGAATTTGCCTCTATCATAAATAGTTCAGAAGAATTACAAAAGTTAGGTAGAACAGTAAAAACAATTGATGGAATGACACGGCATCTATCAACACATGCAGCAGGATACTTGATTACCCCAGAGCCGATTACAAATTACATGGCACTTCAAAGAGATCCTAAGGACCCAACCAGGATTATCACTCAGATGGACGGAACATACATCGACAAACTCGATTACATGAAATTCGATTTCCTTGGACTACGAACACTCACAATTTTAAAAACATGCACCGACTTTATTAAGAAAAGACATAATGTAGAAATCGATGTAAATACGCTTCCATTGGATGATAAAAAAGCTTTTGAATTGTTTTCTAAAGGAGAAACGGTTGGAGTCTTTCAGTTTGAATCTCCACCAATGCAAATGTTCCTAAAAGAGCTACAACCCCATAACGTTGAAGATATTTGTCTTTTAGCTGCTGCTTACCGACCTGGCCCAATGGAATACATTCCTGGATATATTCAATGCAAAAGAGGAATTAAAAAACCAGAGTACTTAATACCAGAACTAGAGCCAATACTGAACAAAACAATGGGGTATCCGATCTATCAAGAGCAACTTCTAAGAATTTGTATGGAATTGGGTGGCTTTACAATGGCAGATGGAGACGTAATTAGAAACGCGCTGAAAAAAAAACAGCTGGATATCTTAAGAGCAAAGGAAGTCGATTTTAAGCGGAACTTTCTAGAAAAATTTCCAAAGTACAACGCAGAAATGGCAGACAAATTGTGGATGCAATTAGAACCATTTGCTAACTACGGTTTCAACAAAGCTCACTCAGCAAGTTATGCAGTTGTTGCATATTGGTGTGCATACCTTAAGGCTTACTTCCCATTGGAATTCATGGCAGCAATGCTACACTCCGATTTAGGAGATATGGAAAGAGTTACTATCGACACAGCAGAAATAAAGAGAATGGGCTTCAAAATTCTACAGCCCGATGTAAATTACTCAGGTGGTGATTTTGAAATGGAAGGTGAAGATACAATCAGATTTGGACTTAGCGCGATCAAAAATGTGAGTGAAAAAACTTGCGAGGTAATAGTTGCAGAAAGAAAACAGAATGGTCTTTATAAATCTGTTGACGATTTAGTGGGTAGAGTAGGTATAGAAAGTATCAGTAAAAAGGGACTTGAATACTTAGTAAAAGCAGGGGCACTGGATACTTTCGGTGAAAGAAACGCTTTACTAGCTGTTATTCCAGAAGTTGTTGGTAAGTTCCAATCAAAAAAGAAAAATGCAGATGATACACAAGAAGGTTTGTTTGGAAACGATGAACCAGATTCAAAAGTATTTACAGCTACAAGATTACCAGAGGTAGAACCAGTAAGAGATTCCGAAAAAATGAATTGGGAGAAAGAATTGTTGGGAATGTTTGTAACTACACATCCATTAGACGCGTTCAACTGGACAAGGCTAACTCATAAACTAAACTACGCAAATGAATTCGAAGATCTTAAGGATCAATCTCAAGCAAAATTCTTAGGTATCATTTCCGCAATCAAATACACCTTCACAAAAAAAGACAATTCTAAAATGGCAATCTTAACAATTGAAGACTTTACAGGAAAAATTGATGCAGTAGTATTTCCAAAAAAGTACGAACAGGTTAAACATCTGTTGGTTGAGTCCAAGCCAGTACTTGTAAGTGGTCAGTTGAATGTTAAAGATGAACGTAGATCTTTGATAATAAATGAAATCGATGTAGCCTCTGCATTATCTCGACCAAAGAAAGTTGTAATTGATATTTGCGGGGTTAAAGACCCAGGAAAGCTTAACTGCATAAAAGAAGTTTTAGTTGATGGTGGAGAGGCTGAATTAGAAATTCGGTACGGTGATAAAAAATCACCTCAGAAGAAGTTCAAGAGAATAAACCTAACAGATGAAACTGTAGATTGCTTGAGAGAATGGGTGGTTTAAAGACCAGTTACTGAGAATTTCCGATGAAAATCGGGATCAGCGATAGTTCCTACAACTCATCGTTCCATAGCCGTCATTCCTGCCTGTCTGCCGATAGGCATGGCAAATGCAGAAATCCTGTGGGTAAGTAATGATGTTAAAGAGAGCACTAAACTATTGGATAGCTTTTATAAATAATCCATTCACCAGTTTCAAGCTTCTTGAGTATCGATATATTATCAAACACAACCTCTTCCTCAATGTTTTCATAGTCTTTTAACAACTTTTCAATGGAAATATAGTTTTCTGAATTAGCTTTGTTAGTAATCGTTAAATGAAATTTCCTATCTTTAATGTCGAATTCGTCCCATTGAATCCAATCAATCTGTTTTAATCTATCAAACAGATTCAAGTATATATTCCTTGCGTTATCATCTAGAGAGGCCTTAATGTAGTAAACTTGATTACGAAAATTGCTAATTCCATCAAATCTAACTCTTCCAATAGGGAAAGAAGATTGAGTTAGCTGTAATAGTACATTTTCAATTTCTGTTGTAGAGTCTGTATAAATGCTATCTTTTAGAGTGATATGACTTGGGGATTTGATCTTTCTCAAATGAAAAGAGTCAGAAACTAAGTCTACTAGTTGATTATGTATAATTGAAGTTTTACCTTTAACGAGGAAAGCTATTATGAATCTGTCCATAATTCTTCAAAGTTATTACTTTTTAATAAATGTTTTCTAGTAAAAGCAATCCCAGATCCTGTTTTAAGATACAATTCAAAGTCATGTACTACGTTTCTATCTGAAAAGACAATAACAGTTTCAATTTTCCAAGGTATAAATTTAGCAGTGAAGGCTGAATGACCAGAATTGTGTTCAAGTAATCTTCGTTCTAAATTATTAGTTATGCCTTTATATATTTTTTTGGGATTACGTATACTTCTTATAATATACACATAGTAATTGCTCATCTTCGCTAAAGCTACGAAGAGCATTCTACTTCAGTCTAACTATTTAAACATTGTACTTTGATACAAAGTTTAAGCCATTCTACGAAGCCTATGGCGAAGTAGAATGAGCTGGGAGGGATTCGAACCCTCGACCAATCACTTAAGAGGCGACTGCTCTACCACTGAGCTACCAGCCCACTTAGAAAATTTGATTTTACTTGTAAAATCTTAATTTTCTTGTGTCCTCACGAAAGTGAGGACCTCATCCAAGTACAAAGGTTAAAGATCAAAATTAAGATTAAAACTCAAGGTCTAAACCAGACAGTTGTATCTTAATCTTAACGTACTTATATTTTTTAGTCTTTTATCTTTAACCTTTTTAAATTTATGCCTGGCACGATTCGAACGTGCGACCTACTGCTTAGAAGGCAGTTGCTC
>CAZYSE010000065.1:0-2326 GCA_964650085.1 uncultured Candidatus Saccharibacteria bacterium
TTTTAAAAATAAATACTGAAGAAGCTGTAAAAATGGAAACATTTACAAAATCACTTGCACCTTCGCAAGCAAGAATAATGTGGGAAATTGACATAACAAAACCCGAAGAAGCTATTCGACACGCAATGAGTTCTTCTACAAGAAATAATATTAACAAAGGAGAACGATTAGGATTACATTTTGAAAAAGTCGAAGAAGAAAATGGGGTTAAAGAATTCGCAGCATTAATGTCTGAAACAATGTCACGAAAAAGTTTTGTAAATTATGGTCAAGAATATTTCCTAAAACAATTTCAACGATTAGGAAAAAAAGGAATGACAGAAATTTACCTAGTACGAAAAGAAGGAAGAGCTTTGGCCGGAGCTCTAGTCAATATTTACAAAGACACGGCTTACTACACACACGGAGCTTCAACTTCGGATAAAGAACTTTCTAAATTAAGAACTCCATATTTTCTACAATGGCATTTAATGACTTTATTTAAGTCACGCGGTTTTAAAAAATACAATATGTGGGGAGTTGCTCCTCAAGGTAAAAAAACTGCAATCTCCGGAGTAAGCGATTTTAAAAGAAGTTTTGGCGGATATGAAGTAGAATTAGTAAATCCTATAGATTTCTATAAAGGTCCAATTAGTAAATTGAGACAACGTCTATACGATTACTTTATTTACAGAAACGACAGATTCTAATGTTCACAAATACAATTCCAACTCAGGATTTTCTTAATTCTAAATATTGGAAAGAAGTTAGAAAAAGAACAGGCAACAAAATCGTAGATGTAAATGATAATCTTTGGATTCAATGTACAAAAATCCCAGTATTCAATTTCTACGGAGGATATATTCCCAGAGCAGACATTTCAAAAATCAATTTTGATGAATTAAAAGAAGTTGCAAAGAGAGAAGGAATTTTCTTCATAAAAATAGATCCAAATAATTTAAACGAAGCTCGAAGCTCTAAGCTAGAAGCTAGAAATGAGAATTCTAGTGTAGAAAATCAAGAATCAAAAATCAATGATCAAAATGTTGATGACCGACAACTGACTACAGATAACCAAAAATCCAATACACAATACCCAATCTCTAATATCCAAGTTCAAACTTCTGACTTAAAACTTCGAACTTCGCTTCCTGTTCAATATCAACATTCAACTGTGATCAATCTCGAACAAACGGAAGAACAGTTTCTTGAGAGCATGAAAAGTAAGCATCGTTACAACCTAAAGGTTGCCGAAAAAAACGCCGTAGAGGTGGAAATTAGCGACTCAAATGAAGCACTTGATACTTTCCTTGATCTCTACAAAAAAACGACTTTAAGACAGGGTTACACCGGAAGATCTGCAAGTTATTTAAAAACTGTTTTTGAAACTTTAAAAGAATTCAACCAAGATCTTGTTTACATTGCTACAGCACGATTTGAGGGTAAAGCGATTTCTTCTTGGATGCTTTTTGTTTATGAAGATACAATCATTTATCCATATGGAGGTTCGTCTGACGAAAACAGAAACGTAATGGCGACATACAAATTAGTTATGGAAATATTTAAATGGGGTAAATCTAAAAACAAAAAATATTTTGATATGTTTGGAATTGATGCAAAAAATCCTGAAGATGGTTACTCAAGATTTAAACTAGGATTTGCAGGAGAGGAAGTTAAGTTTGCCGATACTTTTGATATAGTCTACAACCGATTCGTTTATTTCTTCTATAAAATTTGGGAGAAGTTTAATAGATAAATTTTTTCAAATCTTAAATCACAAATTTGAAAACTTAAAGATCACTTGTAAGAAAGGAAATTATATCGATTTTTTATTAAATTTTGTGAGAATACTTCCAAATATTTTCTCAAGTTCAGAGGCTTCTTTTTCAAACTCTAAGAAAACATGATCATCAAGTGTTTCAGAAAGAATTTTCGCCCAGTACTTAGTTTCAGATGCCTCTTTTCTTGATATTCTAATTCGCATTAAGAAGTCCTTTCCACCTAATGAAAGATTTCCTTCCACATAGTTGGCTCCTATTGAACCTGAAGATCTCACTATCTGCCTTAAATCATCAGATGAATAAGAGGTATACTTCACTTTTGAAACGTACTTTCTTACTTTGATAGCAAATTTGAGAGTTCTTTCTTCTAAATCATATTTCATGATCAGATTTTACGAAAGAATCTACGAAGAAGCATTGTATTGAAATACAATTTTCAGATTTAAGATTTCTTGCTTGAGATTTAATCAGATTTCAGTAGTCAACCATCCAGCCACCCAACCACTAACGCCGTTAGGTAATACAATTCTTAATAGTCCATTTCCAGCATCTTCTTGAACAATAAA
>CAZYSE010000065.1:2426-5313 GCA_964650085.1 uncultured Candidatus Saccharibacteria bacterium
TTGTTACTTGGTTTTACATTTCCACGAACATAATTTCTTATGTCTTCAGAAGAGTTATTCCAATTGCCATCAAGAGGATTGATTTGTAAATTCACCGTATTATTTGCTACATCTTTAACAAAAGTTAAATCTCTTATAATTACATTGTCAGCATTTACATAGTTATTATTAGAAACTTCGGAAGTTAGTTCTTTAAGTGCGGCTAAACCCTTTGCTTCAAATTGATCGACATTTTTATTTGTAACGTACGCAATCAACACAAAATTTCCACTCGCGTTAGAGAAGGAAAGTTTTCTCTCATCTCCTCCAACATTACCTTTGAATACAGTTCCATCAGCTGTGACAATATAATGGAAAGGAACATCTGGAAAGCCTAGCTTATCGATTGTGTAGTAAAAAAGTCCCTTGATGCTTTCTTTGTAATCAGTCTCATCGATAAAAATTGGTGAAATTACTATAGCGTTAGGTAAAGCAAACCCGTCTGCTTCTTGTCTAATCGATGTATCTAAAGCTAGATCTGTTAAGGCTACAGAAGTATACGCATTAATCCCGGAGGCGTTAAAAGCAAAAACTGCAGCGATTATTAAGACTAAATACTTTTTCATATGTTCAATAAGTATAATGTTAATCCTGTCTTGTAATCAAGCTCTCCAGATTTTATTGCAACATCTAAATCGAAAAGTTTATCAGCCATTCTATCGATTTCCTTCCAGGATGTCCTTTCTGCCATAGATCGTGCAGTACTCATAGGTTTTGGTTTAATATTTAAAACCGATAAATCCAATTTCTTTTCTACAAAGTACTTAACTCTGTAGGTATTAGAGATCTGCCAGTCCAACATTGTGATTAAGAATTGAGAGATATCAGTTACAGATGAAATTTCCAAAAATTCCCTCGCCGCTTCTACTTTCTTTTTGTTCGCAAAATTTTCCAGGATATCCCAAATCTCTGTATCAATATCATTTGTGAGCAGGGAACTTAATTCCTCTTCATTCAAATTATCCTTGTTTTTACTTTTTAAATACAGGGCAATTTTTTCAATCTCGTTTATAAACATATATTTATCTAGATTGTGGTTTTGTGCAATTTTCTCAATCTGGGCACCGCCAAGTTTAATTCCCAAAAGCTTTACTTGATCTGTAAACCATTGGCGCATTTTTGAATAACTATTGAAAAAAGGAATTTCATATTTTAAAGCCTCGGCTTCTTTCTCAATTACTTTTCCAATCTTCCCATCCTCCCAAAGAATAATGTCGTATTTCTTTATGCCATCTATGTTTTCTTCAAAATATTTTAGTAGTCGCTTATTTGATGAAAGTCTTTTTAACAATATTACGTATCCTGCGGAAAACATATCGATTCCTTCCAAGTATTGAGTAAACTCACTTGGTTCATTTATTGATTCGCTTTCAAGTAATCTAATCTCTTTCCCTTGTGAACTCGCGAGATTAGCAGCTAATAGTTTAGCTGCTTTATAACTTTCGTATTTGTCATTGCCAGAAAAAAGGTAAATCATTAGAAAATTTTAGGATCAAAATCTATTAAAATACTTACCTCACTTTCTTTCAACGCAATTGCTTTTATCATAACGCCTTGTTCAAGCTCGAATAAAAGTGAGTCGAGTTTTATTTCGGAAGCCATTCTTGCCAACATCGAGTTTACAAGTGAGCTCATGAATCCTGGAAACTGTATCTTCCCTATACCAGTCTCTTTAATTGAGATCTTTGTATTATCAATATCTACATTAACGTAAGCGTAAATCGGATTTGAATCAAGCCTATAAAGTATTCTTGCGCTTTCCTGATGTAAGTCAATGAAAATATTTTCGTTTCCGGCTCTAGCTTTTATAAGTGTATTTAAATCACTTTCCGAAAGTGTAATAACGTTTTCGCCAACTCCGGTTATCTGATTGTTCAATGAGGCAGTTACTTCTGAAAGGCTACGCTCATTTTGATCAACTGCTATAGAATCATCTGCAACCGCTTCTGTTACCCTATCCCAAATTACCGCAGGTCTGAACAAAATAATAATTACAGAAGATACACAACACAATACGAGGATGAGAAAAAAGCAGCCGGTTATTTTAAATATATTGTTAAGCATAGTAACATTATACTGTATGAAATATTCATTTATAAGTTTAATTATCGGGTTGATCCTGGTTACCGGTGCATTCCTGCTTTTGCAACGAGGAAATGTTTCTCCATTCAAAGTAGATCAACTGCAGGCTTTGATAAATGAGAGTCAGATTGGAGAAAATGACTACGAGGTTTTTGATAATAAAATCAATGAGTTAATAGCAAATGGTCAAATCGAATTATATTTAGAATCTTCTTCTGTAGTTATTCTATTAATAACCGTAGCGTTAGGATTTGCATTAACCTTCTTTGGAATTCACACAATTATCGATAAATTATTCTTTAAAAAGTTTTTTGAACATGCAAACTTTCAAGTAGGAATTCGTAGATCGCTGCTTTTCACAGGTGTGATTATTGCCGCAATAATTCTCCGTTTTTACAGAGTAGAGTGGAACATGGTGATTCTATTGATTCCGCTATTCATTGTTGTCGAATTGATAATCGTTTACTTCTCTGCTGATAAGTCAGAAGATAAGCAGGGTGCAATTGATCGTACTCAAATCGTTCGACCTGTATTCGTTAATACAACAGCTCAAGATGGCCATATCTCTGGAGAAGAATTCTTTAAACCAAGCTCGAAGGTCGAAGATTCAAAGATCGAAGGTAGTGATGAGGAAGACGGAGAAAATATTGAAGAATCAGAAAGTCTTGAGGAAGTTGATGAGGTTGAACACACCACGGGATAAAATTATTTCTAGCTTCTAGCTTCTAGCTTCTAGCTTCTAGCTTCTAGCTTCTAGCTTCTAGCT
>CAZYSE010000066.1:0-4978 GCA_964650085.1 uncultured Candidatus Saccharibacteria bacterium
TAGGTATTCTACTTATTAAATACAAAGTATGGATCCAGAATTAATACCAATAATCGCACAACTAGATGCAATGTTAGTTCAATCTGCAACAAACTTAAACTTTCCACAAGATGAATTAAGAAGAATCCAAGGGATGAGAGCAGAAATTAACGACAGAGTTAACTCGTTTAGAGACGAAATGGCTAGAAAGAACGCTGAATTTAAGGATGAGATCACTCGAAGGGCCTCTGATATCAACAGTAGGATTAACGATACACTTTCTAAAATTAGAATTCAATAACAAGAAACCCTGGAAAGTAGTAGAACGTACTTATCCAGGGTTTAATCTTTCAGACGGGCTTCTTACATTCTAGGATGAGGCACTCCTCTACCCTTACCAATTCGGATTCCAAAATCTATGTTTGCATTCCTTGCAGCCTCCCGTGTAGACTCAAGTTCATCAATTGTTGTATTTAAACCTTGCTCGTTCAATGCATCGACTACTGCTTGTTCTCGCTCTTCTTTCATCTCGCTAAGTTTAGATTCTCTTTCTTCCTGTGATAAACCTTTTCGCTCAAGTCTCTCGCCTTCTCCCGGTCTAGTAGCTTGCATCGCTTCATCTAGTCCGTTTAAAATTTGAGCTTGCCTCTCGGTCAAAGTTCCATCTAAATCAGCTTGAGTCAACACAGTCTCTCTTTCTACATTTCGTTCTTCGTGTATTTCTACCCTCACGTTTTCTACGGCTAATTCAATTGCTGACTCCTCGATTCCTAACCTTGCTGCTAACTTTTGCACAAAAATACTAGCCTCTTCAGAATTTTCTGCAGCATACACCCCAAAGGGAACAAGTGTACTTACTCCTCCAATTACAGCGATTCCCATAGCTCCTAAAAGTAACTTCTTATTTTTCATTTTGTATTTGTAATAATTAATATATTCCCTACGCTTCGTAGATCACCATCGGTGATAATTTGAACTTTGTCGACTTAAAGCAAATTAGAATAATTCAATAATATTACCGAGGTGTGAATTTAGTATTAATTTGAGAAGAAAATATATAATTCACGATATAATCATGGCAGGTATGAATAATTGCTTCGTAGATCTTAAAAACCTAGAGACTGTCCCAGCAAGAGTATTCCTGTCGCCTCGTCTTGATACGAGAGATTTGTTTGCAAGTCAACTTGGTACCCGTGCAGATAGCATCCCTAGAGCAATTAGAATTATTTCTGAATGTTCTAATTCGATTACAATTGAAGAATTGGCAGAATTAACAAAACGCCTTTATCCTAACTACATTGGACGTTATGATGATCCTACGATTCTTTGTGTACTAAGAAACACAAATTCTGGCGTACGCAAAAGCCATATAGTTTTATCCGGTCATCATAGAATTGCTGCAGCAAGGTTGTTTGGAAAAGAAATTGAAACAACTTATTACGATACTGATTTCAATATTGGCTATAGATACGGAAATCTGCAGAACTATCAGCAACAAATTGATGAAGCCGGCCATCCTGTGGCTAATATCCTTCAGGAAATTCCCTATTTAGTGAACTTTTCAGTAATCACTCGGCCTTTTAGAGAGGTATGAGCTTAACTTTCGACAGCCTTAAGAAATTCGCCCATATCCCCAACAAGATACCAAACACCGTCTGCCGTTCGTAGATACATATCATTGTCTACAGAATGACAAATAGCTGCACAAGTAATAATGAGTTTAAAATCAACTCCGAATTCTTTTTTTATCCTTTCCGCTTCTCTCATTACCTCGTTGTATCCATCCACTGTAGCAACTACTATTGGCATAACTATTTGTTCTGGTCTGTAACCTTTCTCAAAAACAAGTCGCATGTTTGCCATTTGACTCATACCTGTACTCAAGCAGTCGTCAAAAAGAATAATCTGTTTGATTTGCTCTGTTTGGTGTTCTTTTGTACTAACTACTGGTCCTGTGGCGACAGCAAATATTCCTCCTACTCCTTGAAGTCTTTTAGTTTCTGTTTTGTTAGACTTTCCCTCGGAAATCTCAGCGTACATTGGCTCGAAAAATTCTGCTCCTCTTAATGCTACCCAGGAAAGTGTTTCTTCTGGTGTAAAAGTTTGAATGTCCGCTAATACTGTTTGCTTTGCTTGATCGGCTAAGATTTTTACATTCTGCTGGTAAAATTCTCGATCAAACGAGTCTGCTGGGTTCCCAGTACTTGCGAGTACTGTGAGGTGGGCTAACGCTGCTTCTGCTTCTGCTTTATCTATTAATTCTAGCTTATCTCTAAGGGCTTGAGGGATTTCTTGTTCTGGGATTTCCTCTTTTCTTCCCACACTTGGCATCCAAGTTGTTGGACTTCCTAGAATCCTTCCACGCTCTAGTCTTTCTGCTGTTTCTAGTGTGATGTGAGCATTTGGTGCCAGTTCAAATCCAGGAAGCCCAATTCTACCCATCTCCTTCTTCATAGCTGTTTTAAAATTTGTTTGCTCGTTTTGGGGTTGGGCGATATTGTTATCCATGTTTATTCTTAAAAAAAGTAAAAAATAAGAGCCTTTCGGCTCTTAAATAATTTCAGTTTTGGATTTGTTGGCTTTCATCATAGATTTAAATCTATGAGATCATAATACATACATGAAGAAAAAAGCAAGCTATCTTGGAGTCAGTACTTTATCTAGTATGTAAATAACGCCGTTCTTTGCTTGTATTTCTGAAATAACTAAGGCACCATTTACTTCTAATGAATTTTCAGATCTGGAAACTACAATGTCTAGGCCTGATGCAGCTTTTAGACTTAACCCATCGATTAAATCTTCTCTCACATACTCTGTTTCAAGTATATGATGTTGCAAAAGCTTAATTAAGTAACTTTCATTTTCTTCTTCTAACAAGCTATCCAATGTTCCCGCTGGGAGTTTCCCAAATGCTGAATCTGTAGGTGCGAAGATTGTAAAAGGGCCTTCTGATTCTAAATCTTCTGATAGCAGCGTAGAATTTAAGGAACTTAGCAGGGTGCCTAAATTTGAAGTCCGGGCTAAGTTCTCAACAACGCTTACTTGTTCTGCTTGTAATTCGACTGTCTCTGGCGCAGGCATTAATACTGTATCTATTACAAAAATTACACCGTTTTTAGAAATAATATCTTCGTTCTCTATCAATGCGCCGTTAACCTTCAAACTTCCATTTACTTTTGTAATTTTGATTACCTGACCGTTCACTGTAGTCAATTCTTCGCCATTTTCTAGATTCCCTGAGTTATGTTCCCCGGTTACGATGTGATAGGTTAGAATTGTAGACAATTCTGAAATGTTTTCTGGATTTAAGAGATTTTCTATTGTTCCTTCTGCTAAATTGTCGAATGCTGAATTTGATGGTAAGAAAACCGTATAGGGTCCTACCGATTTTAGTGTAGGCGTTAAGTCCGAAGAGTCTATTAATGCTACAGAGGTACTCAGATTGGTTAGTTTACTTGCGTTAACAATAATATCCTGCTCTGCGGAAATTACTCCTCCATCCACTACTGTAACCGTTGGAACATTACGGTTTGAGTAGATAATAAAACCGATAACTACAAAAACAACTATTAAAGCTGTAATCGGAATTCCGTTATTACTCTTCTCCATAAAAACAATAGTTTCTAGTTTTTATAATACTTTTTGCAAGCTATTTAATACTTGATCTAGTTTTTCTAACGTATTTGAGTCTGTAATGGATTCTGAAATTCCGAAAGCATAAGTATTACCACTGTACTCGAACTCCCCATCATTTATATTGAATGATGCTTCCCCAGTAGTAAGAAATTGTGCAGAAATACCACATGCTGTATTGAATACCGATGAGTTTTCTTCCATAGCGACATAAAGCACTGATCCAACTCTTCTCATATTCTTATCTAAACTTGAGATTTCGGAATACTCTTCGCTTGATAAATCGATAACCACTGTTGGTTCGAATTCGAACATTGCTCTTTCTTCTTGTACCATTTGAATATAACTCGCTTCTGTGTCTAAAAACCTAGCTACTTCGGCGCATCCGCCAGCTCCGCCAATTCCTTCGATACCTTTAAGTTGAAAAACTATGTTGTTATTTTCATCTTTAATATCTAAACCGGTTAATCCTGAAAATGTAATAGAACCTGTGTCGAAGAAATCATACATTCCTTCTGCATTACTATGTTCTACAATAGTCCAATCTATTGGAATTGTTGCTTGAACGAAATTACCTTTGAATAGTTTAGTTATCGCGACCTCCTCTTCCTCTTCTGAACTGTCTTGCTGTTGAGGTTCCAACTCTTCTTGGTCATTATCTTGATTATTGTTTTGCTGATTGGTATTTGAATCGTTTTCAGCTGGACTTTTACTTGTGCTGTAAATTAAGTAACCCGCTATTCCAAGAAGTGTTATTGTAAAACAAAAAATCAAAACAAAAACCATTACTATAATTAGTAGCTTTTTATTACTCTTTGGCTGAACTGATTCTTTAGCGGATCTTTCTGTAGTTACTTCCATACAAATTATTAAAGTTATTAATACCAGTATAATTCAAAATAAAAAGAAAAGCAGTAGTCCCATACAACAGGTGTTTTAAGTTGATGGTATTGGGTTTTCTGACTTCGAAGTTCAGACTTCTAACTTTATCGTGTATACTCACATTAGTTAAAACCCACATATGTCTTCTTTACCCAAACTCAATGCTGAAAGTATTGAATCCGAACTTAAATCGAATAACCTAGATTGGGTTGTTGTAAACGAGGATGTTGAAAAATTGAGAAAAGAGTTTAAATTCGAAACGTTTGAAGATGCTGTAGTTTTTGTGGATAAAATCGCATTAGTAATAGCCGAACACAACCACCATCCGGACATTACAATTTCTTATAATAAAGTAACGTTAACCACGTGGGATCACGAAGCTAATGGCGTTACTCAAAAAGATATAGATTTAGTAAAAAGTATCAACCTTTCCTATTAACTGCACGGTTATATTCCAATACGAGTGAAGTAGCCATAGAGAATA
>CAZYSE010000067.1:0-4716 GCA_964650085.1 uncultured Candidatus Saccharibacteria bacterium
AGCCTGCAGACTTAAGAGTTTCTACTACTTGATCTACTTCTGTTGCAGAATCGTATTCAATCGCGAAATGAGAATGATTGCTTGGTTTTGGCAATTCGCCTATCATTTCATTCATTAACTTTTCTGAATCTATCATAAGTCTTGCTGTACCTTCACTTGGAATTGGTTCAAGGTGATCTTCATCTCCTTTAAATTCCGGAAACTTGAATCCTAAGATTGTGTAGAATTCTACTGTCTTTTTTAGATCTGCTGATGTGACTCCTACTGCGTTTAGTTTCATAAAAAATTTATAGATTAGTTAAATTATCAAATTTGATGCGAACTTTTTCTGCCATTTCTTGAGTACAAATGTATCCAACTGCTTTTGCTTCTTCTGAGCTAACCTGTATCGTATCCCATCCTGGTCTATTGTACATGACTGCGTTTGGAAATTCTCCCGACTCAACTCTTGATTTTAATTCTTTGTATATTATTGGATCCACTACAAAATCAATGTCTCCTAAATATCTACCGTACTCTGTGGTATCGTGCTTTCTGATATAAATATGCGTAATAACAGCTGAGTCATTTAAAACAATTGGGGTATTTAACTCGAAATATTTTTGATTTGGATTTTGAGATGGTTTTACAATAGTTTTTACGAACTTGGAAAGTAGCTGATGTTCTTGTTCACTTTGAGAAAAAATTGCAACATTGCCTGAAACTTTCAAAGGTTCCTCTGTTATTGAACCTATTAGCTTTAAACAGTCTGAATAGATCTGTTCAAGTTTTGAAATTAATTCCTTTTTCATTATAAAACGCCTAATTCTTCAGCTGTTTGAAGCATGTCACTGACTGCTTTATCGTCTAAAGCTTCGAGCACGTTTTTCCATATTTGTAAGTTAGCATTTGCCCATTTTGAATATTTATCTTTTGCCAGTTGCGTAAAAAAATATTGGTCACTAAGAATTAGTGGTTCCTGTTCACCCACTACCTTGTTTGCCAGCTTTCTAATGTCATACTTGTTTTCCGTGATAAATTTCGATGCGAATAAAATAGGTGTAATTGGCAACGCTTTGAATAATGTGTCTGCATCAGACAGTGCCTTAGCTTCATCAGACAATTGTGCGTTTGCTCTGTGTCCAGTATGTGCGCTCTCTATTATTGCAAGCATATTTGATACTTCGTCCTCAGCGAACCCCGCTGCAATTAAATGTTCTTTAATTTGAAGATTAGCTGCTTCTGGTTCGAGCTTTTCGGTGAATATGTAATTAAGATCGTGTACTAACACTGCAGATGCAACGATTGTTACGTTTGCATTTAATTCTTGTGCAAACTCTATGCTTTTATCATGAACAAACTGGATATGATGCCATCCGTGAAAAAGGAGTTTGTTTTTATTTTCTTCTGTATGATAAAGATCGTAGATTGTTTTGAACAGTTTTCTGTAGCTTTCGGAGGTTATTGTTTCATTCATATGTGAAGATTATACTGATGAATTGAGGAAAAGGGAATGCAGATGTAGCTGACTTGTCATGGTGAGGCACTCGAACCATCAAGTCATAAATATAAATACGGTTTGATTTGGTATCTACTAAACAACAGATTGATGAAAATACATAGCCGACCACAAGATTCCTGCATCTGCAGGAATGACATTAAGAAAGCTTTGGGAATATGAATAAGCCGGTGGGTTATTAGAAAATTTCCAATAACACTATTGCTCAGCTTACCAAACACCCCACGGGATGATGGAATCGCTGGACCTAAAAATTTGTGTTGAAACTCTGTGGCCACCGGCTACATAATTATAACTATAAATTATTAGTTGCGTCTACACTTTGGCTCTGATCCACTAATGTGTAGGGATGAATCTAAATCTTCCAAAAAGCACGAAATTCGAAGATCGAAAGTTGAAATTAATTTTAGCTTTTGATGTTTTAGCCACTTTTTGGCTTTCTGCTTTTAGCTTTTAGCCTTTTTAGATATACTGAGAGGAATTCAATTATTTATTAATCGTTTATGAACCTTGCCATTATATCTGTACTAGTTTGCGAACTTCTACTCATTCTCTTTGCTGCTTATTTAATTATTTCTTGGATAAGCCAAACACCGTTCTACCCTTCTTCAACTCGACAATTAGACAAAATTTTCAACGATGATTCAATCAAATTGCCTGAACATATTAGTTTCGTTGATATTGGTTCTGGCGATGGGAGATTTGTGATTTGGGCAGCAAGAAAAGGTTTCATGGCGGAGGGGATTGAATACAACCCATTTTTATCACTTTTTAGCCGTTTTAAACTTTTCGTAAGAAGGCTACCTAATGGAGTTATTCATAACAAAGATTTTAGGAAACATGATTATAGCAAGTACAATGTGGCTTACCTGTACATCTTTTCGGAGCACATGAACGAAATTAAAGATAAGCTTTTGTCTGAAATGAAGGTCGGAAGCGTGCTTATTACCAACAGCTTTAAGTTTGGGGACTTGCAACCAGATGCTAAAATAGACAAATATCATATTTACTATATAAAGAAATAAAGCTGATGAGACTATTTATTGGATTATTTCCACCACAACCATTCTTGAGATTCGTTACAGAAACGATGAGAGAATTCGACAAGGAAAAGCGAAATCTTGTTAATATTCCTTTGGAACAAATTCACATTACCCTTAAATTTATCGGTTCTGAAGTTACGTTAGAAAGTTATGAGGAAATCCATGACCTTTTAAAGCAGTTCGAGGGTCAGTATGTAAAACCAGAGATCAAAGTAAACGGTGTTCACCTAGGATTCCCAGGACAAATCGATCCACGACATTTAATATTGAATATTGAGTCTACAGACACGCTTTTAGAATTGTCCGATTCCCTTCATAAGCTGATTAAACATTTGAAGTTGAGAGACACAATTCGTTGGAAAGACAAACAGTTCAACGAATTTCATGTTTCTATTGCTAAGTTGAAAGAAAGCGCTTCTTCAACAAAAGGAAAAGATATTAAAAAAATTGCTGCTGCTTTAAAAACTCCAATCCCAGAGTCATTCTTTCCAGATGAAATGCTTTTGATGGAAAGTGTGTTTATTCAGGGAGTTCCTAAGTATAGGAAGTTAGCGAGTATTAAGTTATAGGATTGGATCCAATTTCTACCTTTATAGTTCTCAATTTGTTTTTGAACAACTGCGTAAATAACCCTTTTACATATTCTTTGTCCAGAGACAATGTTTCGTCTCTAAGTTGTTGCAAAGTGTGTAGTTCTTTTCCATATTTTCTGAATTGCTTGACTCGCGAGTTTAATTCAGAACTTGGATTTATTGGATGGATATCGCATTCTATATTGTACATCCTTAATGCATTTTCAATGAAAGAGTCCATGTTTTGACTTATGTATATATCGATTTCTTCATTAGTCTTCACTATTAAATCATCGGCCTGCGACGAGTCATTAAGACTGTACTCTATGTTGTGTAATTGTTTTAAACTTAATTGCGTCACTCCTGTTTTGGATCTGTATCCCACACCCAATTTTCTTGTTAGATAGTATATGGAAGTGTTTAATGCATTTTTCCAAATATAACGTAAGATATTCGCTTCAGGAGATTCTTCCCTTAAACCAACGTAAGTATATAAATTAAGAACTCTTACATTTTTCTCGGATACACTATCGATCTTGATGATTTTTCTATCGGTATCCTGTTCTAACAGATCTAGCTTATCATACGGATACATATTGCTAACTAAACTTGATTTTGATACTGCGGCAATTAAACTTTGTATTCTATCCAATAATGCTTCAAAATTGGATCTGGATCCTTCGTAGTATAGTTTGACAATGCATGAATTATTAGAAATATTCTTATTTATAAATCCGTTAACGTCTGCGACAGCAATAGAATTAATTGATTCTGTAGAGCCAATTACTGCGGTGCCCAAATCCGAGATCTGTCTGTATGGATTACCCTTTTTGTAGATTATCTTATTGTATTCATTAAATATGAATTTGTTTGCATCATTGGTGATCTGATGAAGCTCGTTAAGAATAATGTTTTTTTCTCGGGTTAAGTCTTCTTCATTAATCAACCTCTCTTTTCCTTCAAGTATTCGTTCTATTGTAGTAAAAGCACTACTGATACCGTATTCGTATTTTGTCGTGTAAGGTCCAGAAAATGTAAGCCCCATTAATTCCGAATTTGTATAGGCATTGTAATAAACACCATTGTCCTTTAATCGCTTATTTTCTTCTCTATCCAAAAAAAGGTGCTCAGTTAAGTGCGCTAAACCACTTCTTTCTGGGGATGAATCGAAGAAACTTCCAGCTACATATTGAAGTTCCAAGTCACAATTGTTTGCGTAAGGGTCTTCTTTGAAATCGTAGATAAATTGATGATTATTCATGTAATTGTATTATACAAAGTTGAAGGGATATGGCAAGCGAGTCTACTCGCTTGCCATATGTTTTTACTTGCCGTTCAGCGGGCTGCTAATCGTCGTCAGCGTCCCCGAGGTTGTCCGACATGTCGCCATCGAACATGTCCGACAGGGTGTCCTCGGGAGAGGGATCGATGTGGTCGTCCTCAGGCCCATGCATGAACAAAAACAAGTTGGTCATGGTATTCCTCCTATGACCTACACCAGCAAATGCCGGATAGGCTGATAATACTTAAAAAAATCTTGGAAAACATTGTACTGCAATACAAATTTGGGGAGAAAATGACATAAAATGCCTATTTTTGGTGA
>CAZYSE010000068.1:0-4610 GCA_964650085.1 uncultured Candidatus Saccharibacteria bacterium
GACGAACCAACTAACCATTTAGATATTAAATCTAAGGAAGTTATTGAAGACGCGTTAAAGGAATTTAAAGGCGCGATTCTACTTATTTCTCACGATAGATATTTTGTTGAGTCTGTTGGGTACGATAGGAAGGTTACGATTGAAGGGATGAAGTTGGTGGGGTGAGTGGGAAGTCACCCGTCTAGTCCCGATTCTCGGGACTTTCTCCCCTCAAGGGGAGTGCTACTGGTACGCACCCCTCTTGTTTACGTTCCAGATCATTATGCTCAAAGCAACTTACTTGTTGCTTTTCGGGGTGCTTTTAGAGCGAACTTAGTTGAACTTATGCTTTCGACAGGACATAACGGAGTTTACACTACGCTACTGTCGTCATTCCTGCAGATGCAGGAATCTTGTGGGGGGAGTAAGCGTATCGAGGAACTAGCGATTCATTAAAAAAACGTAACGAAAGATGCTAGCTTGAAAGTCACCGTTACTAGTCCTAGCAACAAGATAGCTCATGAGCAACAAATCGATTATAATCTTCGAAATTATTGTAATTAAATGCTTTACGAGAATATTACAGGGATAAATAATAGTGACGAGGTAATTCGACTTGAACGGTTGATGCTTGAGTCTTGGACCGAGTTCAAAATCCTGTTAGAAGGAAAGTCCGCTGAAGAACTTCTACAATCTACCATCGCTATGTCTTTATTGATACAGTTTCAAGATGCAGTTCACGAATTTGTTACCAGCAAGTTTCAGAACAAAATTATCGCCCATCTAGTGATGCATGATTTAAATAATTCTGTAAATAACTTAAGCATTTATCTAGACGAAGAATTAACTCCTGCAAAGCAAAAAGCTCCTAAAATTTCCGCGATAGAAATGGAAAAGTTAAAAATTTTAAACTATACACCAGCCTTGTTTGAATTTATAAATCAAGCCGAAATGAGTGCTTTTTCTCTTTATGGAATCTTAGTTTTACTGAGTCTATCAAGCCAAATAGTTACGGGCATAGACGTTTGTAAAGTGAATTTCCAATATGAGCATTCTTTAATAATAATTGCTTTAGCTATTCACGAGTTAGAAAACAATGCTCGTAAAAATGGTTCTAAGTCCGAGAGGTTGGAATTTTCCATTACTGCATCCGAAGGGAAACTGACTGTGGCATGTAAGGATCGAGGCAAGGGAATGAACCAAATGCGATTATCACGAGTTAGAAAAAGTTTGAATGCGATGTCGTCGACCGCTTCGGTAAGTGCTAATAGTGGTTTTGGACTTAAAGCGTTTTTAAGTTTAGGAATAATAGTTCAAATAGATAGTGAAGGTAAAGGAAAGGGGACTACTGTTTCGTTGTCGTTTCCAGTGAGTGCTGGTGAAGGTTAGTTAAAGTCCACACTCAGAGTCACTGAAAAACACTAGCTTTCTTTAGCATATTTGTCCAAATTGAGTAAATTCTAAACATTTCGTTCCTTAACCACATGATTCCTGCACTTGGCAGGAATGACGTTATAGGGCACCTTGTCATACACCAAAAACCCCGACTAGCAGCTAGTAGGCTGCTAGGAGCATGATGATTTGTGACGTTAACTCTCTTCCTGGTACCGCACTTCGATGCGGTACCTTACAGCATGATTGAGTCAAAAATGGTCATTTATAGAGCTGAGCTACTGCGAGAAATATTTTGTTCAGTAAAAAACGGTTACGCTACCGCATCAAGTGCGGTAGACATGTTGCGGTAACATGCTATTAATACAAATCAAACTTCTTCAACAACTTCTTGTTTCCATCAATCTGATACTGAAGTAGTTCCGAATAAATTCCAGGTTTTGTAGAGAGTTCTTGAGGTGTTCCGATTGCCTCAACCTTTTTATCATTCAATACAATAATTTTGCTTGCGTTTTGGATTGTAGAAAACCTGTGTGCAATTACAATCACTAATCTATTCTTAACTAAATTATCGATTGCTTCGCTAACTTCAGATTCGGATTTTGCATCTAAGCTCGAAGTTGCTTCGTCTAAAATCAATATTGGTGCGTCTTTATAAATTGCTCTTGCTATTTGAATTCTTTGTCTTTGACCACCAGAAAGCTTCACTCCTCGCTCTCCAACTTCTGTATTTATTCCATCAGATAATTTAGAAACAAAGTCCCAAGCGTTTGCCTTTTTAAGCGCTTCGGTAACTTTATCATCATCAACTTCTGAACCGTAAGCAACGTTTTCTTTTATTGTTGAAGAGAATAATTCATTTTCTTGGAAAACCAATGCAATATTTTTTCGAATAAAGTTGTGTGAGATATCATTATAGGACTTTCCATTCAAAAGGATTTCTCCTGTAGCATTCTTGTAAAATTTCAAAATTAGATTCACGATTGTAGATTTTCCTGCTCCGGATGGTCCAACTAATGCAACCATTTCGCCTTCGTGAATTGTAAAGTTCACATTCTCTAGAATATTCTCGGAAGTATCGTATTTAAATGCAACATCCTTGAATTCAATTTTTGGTTTATTAATCTTTTCAATTTGTTGATCTGCTTCAAAATCTTCTACAGATTCTAGTGCTAGTACCTCGAAAAATTCCTTAGATCCGCTTTCGGCTTGTTGAACAGCTCCTAGAATATATGACATTCCGAACAATGGTTGTCTTGCTCTTTCTACTAATTGTATAAGAATAATAACAGTTCCTACAGTAATGAAAGCTTGAAAAGCATTAGTAAAGATTATGATTGTTGTTACAAACAAAATTGCGTGCATACTTATCTCACGAAGGAAGTCGAATATATGAAATTCGTTACTTTGTTTTCTATAGACTGCGTTAATTTCAGTCAAGTTGTCCGACACTAATTTGTATTCGTTGTTTTCGTTTGTAAATCCTTTTACAAGTTTAATGTTTGCAATAGCTTCTTGTATTCTTCCTCTTGTTCTATCTTCAATTTTATTTTTAACTTCTTCGCGCTTGCCCCATCTTTTTGTTGAAACTCTACTTATGCTTAAATAAATAGGAAAGATAATCAACATCAATCCTGCAAGAGCCAGATTGTAGTAAGCGAGAATTGCTATCACAAGAATTGCTTGTAGGAATGTTGGGAGAATGTAATTTGTTAAGGTATTTGCGAATTCTTGAATGGAAATAATTCCTCTGTTCAATTGGTTTACAATTTTTCCAGAAACTTCTGAATCGTAATACGACTGGGGTAAAGTTAATGCTTTATGATAGAAAACTTCGGTCAAGTACTTTCGCATTCTTCCCGCCAGATGATCTCCTAATCTTTGTCCTATTGATCGTAAAACTAAGTATATCGATGTAGAGATAAACGATAGTGCTAGTAGAATTATTAGGTCTGAATAAACTTTGTTCTCGTTTCCAGCTTGTCTGATAACTTCGTCTAGAATTCGACCAGAAAGTAATGGTGTAACGATATCGAAGCCTACCCCCACTAGGACTACGAACATTATTAAATACATCAATCGATGCATGGGCTTGGATAGACGGATTATTTTGAAGATATTTTTCATAATGGAAAAGTTTTGATAGGTAACTGCTGAATTATAGCAAAAAATGCTAGAATTCCCTTATGAGTGAGAACTTAGATTCCGCAAAATTAATGGAAGGTGGACGAACTTTCTTAATCCACGACGGCAAACTTATACTTCATTGGAATACATTCAAACCTGTAATTGGAAAAATTGTTGAAAGGTCGGTTGGCGACTTTGGACATATGGGCAGGTGGTTCGATAATTTTCCACAACATCTTGTTGTTAAAACGAGAGTCAAACAAAAAAGTCCTGATCGATTTGTATGCAAACGCTCTGATGTAGTAAAAGCAGTTATGGATTCTCTAGCTTATTATATTAGCGAAATCGAAACACACATTGATCCTAAATATGTAGATTCGGCAAGGCAGGTGGCACAAAAGTATATGCAAAGCTTTGTTGATGAATTAGCATATTGTAAGAAAGGGATTATGTTCAACAGAAAAGTGTCTTTCGAGTATATTTTAGGTGAACTAAAATGGGAATTTATTTATAGTAATAATGAACAATAACTATGGAAGCTCCATCAAATGAAGTTTTATTTAATATTCAAGGCCAGAAGCTGGTAATTAACCTAATTGAAGCGAGATCTATTTTATCCCAACTGCTTGGAAGAAACTTGTTTTTAATCGGTAAGCCGTTAACAGTATTTAAAGATTTTCCTACTGAATCGTTAGTTACGACTAGTGCAATTCAGAGAGACCCCGAGAAATTTGTGTGTAAGCTTACGGACTTGATTAATAGCTTAATTGCAGGACTAGAAGTATGTAAACAAAGAGTTGGTACGTATCATTTAGGATTCAAGGCGGGAAATAAAGCCTTGGGAGACATCGAGCTAGTCATCAATGCTTTGAAAGAACTTAGTAATAGTTTTTTCCGATTCAAGTCTTTAAATAGAACGGTAGCTATATTCATCGATGAAGATCAATTAAGAATTGATATTCTAACTGGTCCTGAGGAGCAATAGCAGAAGTGAATTTCTCTATGCTATACTCGGGCATATTTTTAAAATTAACATATGGAAGCATTTCCTGATTTAGCTAATATTATTGTTTCTCCTAACGCGATAATTAGAATTAAATTCCCAGATTCAG
>CAZYSE010000069.1:0-4551 GCA_964650085.1 uncultured Candidatus Saccharibacteria bacterium
GTGCAGGAGTAGCTAAGCACCGTCTCCATTGCTAAGAGACATCATGCTTGCCAAAGCGAGGATCTCAAAGTTAATACGCATTAACCCAATAGATGCTCGCTTTCGCAAGCATGACGTTAGGTAGTTACTCTTCATCTTCCGTAAATGATAGAATATTCATATGATATCTGAAACACGTCTCAACGAATTATTAAACATGGATTTTCCACACGAAGGTGTAATCTCACATCGTAGAGATAAGCGATACTTTTTAGAAATTTTCAAAAATAGCAATCGAGGTCAAAAAGTAATCGAAAATCTCGACTGGATTTTCTCATCTGGTCGATTAAAAGATACTGGTTACTTATCAATCTTGCCTGTTGATCAAGGAATTGAACATTCTGGAGGCAACGCTTTTGCCAAGAATCCAATCTACTTTGATCCGGAAAATGTTGTTAAGCTCGCAATAGAAGGTGGCTGTAATGCAGTGGCTTCAACTCTAGGGATTTTAGGATTGGTTTCTAAAAAGTACGCAGATAGAATTCCGTTCATTGTAAAAATAAATCACAACGAATCTTTAACACCTGGAATGCAGAAGCAATCGATGTTCGGTACTGTAAAAAATGCATTTGATATGGGCGCTGCAGGAGTTGGAGCAACAATATATTTTGGATCTGAAAATTCTAGACAGGAAATTTACGAAGTGAGCGAAGCATTTGAACTTGCACACACCTTAGGAATGTTCACAGTACTTTGGTGTTACGTTCGATTACCAAACAACTTAGATCAGAAATTAAATACATCACTCGACTTTACTGCGCAGGCAAACCATTTGGGTTGTTCTTTACAAGCGGATATTATAAAACAGAAAATGCCAACAGTTGCGGGAGGTTTTGAAAAACTAGTAGAAACAGAGACTATCTATGGGAAGTTATCTTCAGAAAATTTGAGTAAAGAATATTCCGAAAATATTGTTTCGATGGTACGCTATCAGGTATTAAATTGTTACGGAGGTAAGATCCCAATGCTAAGTAGTGGCGGCCCATCCGATGCAAATGATTCAGATAATGCCGTAGAATCTGCAATCATAAATAAAAGAGCTGGAGGTAGTGGATTGATTTTAGGAAGAAAAGCATTTCAAAAAAGTTTTGGTGAAGGCGTAAAAATTCTCCACGATGTGCAAAACGTTTATCTTGATAGGAGCATACAATGATAAACTGGAACGAACTAGTAGGCCAAGAGTTTCTACACAGAGAAAGAATATTTAATGATGAGCAAATATTTGACATCATAATTACGCAAAATAAAAGCATTCTAAATCCCGAAAAGTTTAACCCAATTCCGAAAAATGCAGCGGACCTTTACGAAGCATTGTTCAACTTACTAAATAAGATTCGTCCCAACGGTGAGTTAGTACCCATTTTATATGCAGTCAACTACAAGTTGCCAGATACGCCTTTACAAATGAACGACCCTAAAGATCAATATTTTTTAGTTACGACATTAGCGGAAGTCTTGGCTCTTGCTGCCAGTAATCCTTGTATGGCAACAATTGTGAGTCTTATGAGTAATGGGTTTGAACTTGAGGAGCAAGAACGATTAGTTAAATATATCGAAACGAACTTTACTGTTGTTGAAACAGAAACAGATGAGGATTTTCTTAGAGAAGGAAACGTTGCGTCGATTTTAGTAAATGAGAAGGGAGAACCTTGCATTTACATTAACAAAAAGGCAGAGAAAAAAAAGGGAAAAGCTTTGCTTCACGAAGTCCTCGCGTTTCTAATTATGTTTCCAGATTACACCGGTAAACATTCGCTAAAAACAATGCGAAAATATTTACAGGATGAACTTGAAATAATGAAAAAAAGACGTCTAGGCGGAACTTTACAAGTAGGCGAGTATTTTATTAAAGATCTTAAAAGATTGTTGGAGGATACTAGTATCAATCATATTCTAAAACCAAATTTCTAAATGAACAGAAAGTCTCTTGTATATATTCTTTTAATAGCCATTACAGTTTTGGGTGGACTTTCTTTATACTTTTCTTTTCAGTTGATTAATAATCAATCCCCAGATGATAGTTTGGCTGGAGGTGGAATCTGTACTACAAACACCGCAGCAACTAACGCACTTTGTGATGAACACACTTGCACCGGAAACACGGAAGCACTTTGCAAATCTGGGTTGGGAAATACTTGTTGCAATTTTACGCCTACGATTACAACAGATTTTTGCAACGTCGCTCAAGACTCATCCAATTGTAAAGATGTTTCAGTAGGTGCTACTTGTAGCTTGAATGGAGTTGGTGGTGGTACATGTACTTTTGTAAGTTCAGGAGCCGCAACTATTTGTAGGTGTGCCGTTTCTACTAGCAATCGATGCACCATTCCAAATGTTCCCGATGTAACAATCCAAGATCAAGCTGATTATTGCGGACCAAGTACTAAACTATTATACAAATGTAATAATCCTGGTAATCCTGCTGATTTAATAGGCTGTTGCGAAGGATACACTTTAAATGGAGGCATTTGTTTCCCACCTACAACCACTGGCGGATCACAATGTCGAACGCAAGGGCAAACATGTGGGGTTAGCAATACTTGTTGCTCAAATCTATCTTGCGTTTCCGGAACATGCCAAACAGGAAGTACAACACAGACAGGTGGAACGACACAAACAGGCGGAACTACTGCAACGGCAACCGCTGGTCAGACAACAGATACAGCAGGACAAACAAACGCAACAGCAACAGCTGGTCAGTCATCTACTACTGGTTGTACAACCACCGCCCCTACTAAGGCAAAACTAACTTCTCCAGGAAACGGAGCGATAATAAATACAGCTACAGTAACACTTGCGTGGGATAGAAATGGATCTTTTGGAGAAGGCTGTGAAAGTCAAAACAATCAATTTAGAATTAGAACAACTACTGTTGGAGTCACAGAATCTTGCCCAACTAATACAAGTAATTCAGGACCGTACGCGAGGGTAGGTACTGTAGACGGTGGACCTTCGGGAACATTCAACTTAAATGTAGCAAATAATACAAAATACTGCTGGACAATTCGAAAGCATAATGGCGCTCAAGCAACAGATACTGGAGTTAGAGAGTTTGTAGTAAACCTAGCAGCTGTTAATCCGACGGGTGGAGTTGATGAAGAAGAAACCTCTGGATCTACAACAGGAGATGTTGGCGGAGATCTACCAGGAACGGCTATCGATAACCCATTGTCTGTGATAGTTGTATTTATTGCAGGATTGATGATTTTGGTAGGAATACGATTACATTACGATGTTAGAAGCAAGAACGTTTTCGAAAACTGAAATCTAAATCCGAAATCTCAAATTACAAATTTGAAGATCGAAAACTTGTAGCACTGTCAAAAGATGTCACCATGAGGCCCCCTTGCCTGACGGCAGGCACGGTCGAAGGGCGGTCGCTACTCACACCCTGGCAACCACAAGCTTGCTGCAGGTTTCCTGCCTACAGTCGAATCTCTCTCAACAATGTCATCCTTGCGCAAGCGAGGATCTCAACTAAGACAACGCATTAACCTATAGATCTTCGCATTCGCAAAGATGACGTTATTATCTCGCTTGCGCAAAGATGACGCTACTCAAACATTCTCTCACTAATCATAGTTAGAATCTTTGTATCTTAAGTCTTCGAATCTTCGTTCGTTTGTTGCATTCTTGCCTAAAAAATAGTTTAATGTGTATAAATATTTTGCAAAATATAATGTATGTACGACCGTAAAAAAGTAACTCTCTTCGTTCTTCTTGTAGCTACCGTAGTTCTTGGAGGACTTTCCCTTTTCTTAGCAATTTCAATAAATAATAATCAAGCACCGGATGATAGTGAAGCCTCAGGCGGGACTTGTGCCCCGCGGTACAGCGAGCTAGCAAGCACTTGTGCAGTTGGCATTACTCAAATGGGATGTACTCCAATTATTCATCAAACCTCTGGATCAACTTGTTGTGATTTTGACGGCACTAGCTGTACATCAAGAGGTGGAGCTCCCAGTTATTGTTCTCAGGTCTCATGTTCAGGGCTAACAGAGAGTGCGTGCGTTAGCTCAAGCAATTCAATAGTAATAAACAATGTTTGTACTTGGGCTACTACATCTTGTTCAGCCCCAGGAGGTCAACAAGTTTCTGAAGGCTCTACAATTTGTAACGCCGGTACCTCAAACAGACGTTACTCTTGTATCAATGGAGGGAGTTCTGCAATACCGATCAGTCAGTGTTGCAACAACTTCACTTGGAATGGTAGTACTTGCGTAGCACCAGTAGTTCCTGATCCAGATCCCGTGGATCCAGATCCAGTTGATCCCGATCCAGTAGACCCAGACCCTGTGGACCCAACTCCAGATCCAGGAAACAATACAAGTAGTTGTACTACAACAGCTCCAACAGCAGCTAAAATTACAGGACCAGGAAACGGTGCGGTGATCAACACAGCAACAGTAACATTAACTTGGGATAGAAACGGAACTTTTGGAGTGAATTGTAATGGTAACGAAAATGAGTTTAGAGTGAGAATGGTTACAGTAGGTTTAGGCGAAGCGTGTC
>CAZYSE010000070.1:0-4358 GCA_964650085.1 uncultured Candidatus Saccharibacteria bacterium
GAAGAGTCAGAATTTTACTGCTTTTTACTTCAGGACTCACTGCAAAACAAAGCTCTTTCGATGACCTGTTTGATTAGATGTCGATTTTCTGGAGCGGTTAGCATTAATTCTAGGAGTAGATTGATTTGTAGCTCGAACGGTACAGTCGTAAAAGTTGGATTAATTCTAGGAATATACACTTTCCAAAGTCGTCTGATGTGATCATCCAAGTTACACAATAACTCTTGGTTAGACCTGCTTTCCACAGAATAATTTCCGACAATAATATCTCCGCATTCTGTTACAAGCGACACGATCTGTGCCATCTCTTTTTTGTTTATTTTGTTGAGAACATCTAAATATCCAAAAACGGTATTAGTCCAATTATCTGGCTCTGGATCGTGTGACTGAATAATACTTCGTTTAACTCGAGCTTGAGGGTTGTACAGAGTAATAAGCTTTTTTAGTGTTACCCATCTTGTTACTTCCTTCGCTACATTTCTATTTGGTTCGCTATATTGCATTAATTAAAGTGCTAAAAAAGTCATAATTGGGGTTTCAATCCTCAATATTTTATCACCTAATTTTAAACTTCAGCGATTTCTGTCCACTCTTTTAGAATACGAATTTTGTTCCCCGCTCTAACAGACATTATATTTACAGCCGTGAGTAGTTCACCAGCTGTTGACTTATCTTCTATAAGAAACGCTGCCCTTCTTAACACTGCGTGCCAATCTTGAGGGTTGTATCGTAGACCGAATTGTTCTTGTTTAGAGAAAATTAACTCTGCTAATTGCTCTATAGATTGATCTTCACGGTTGTGTACGGTTGAGATTACAAAGTTAATCATATCTAAATAATGCTTGTTCTCTTGGCTTTGTGCGAACATTTTTACTTCTGCAATTTGCTGTGCAGTTAGTCCTCTTTTAAATAGCTCTTCTAAATAATTTTCTGTAGTAAGCTCAATTAGAGCATCAGCTCCCTTAGCTTCTTGCGTTGCAGTTTCGTGGCTACTCTGATCAAAGATCTTATCAACCTCAATTAAGATAGGTTCATATTCATCTGAGGCGGCATTCCATGTAAACAATCTACCATCGCAAGCAATTACTTTGAAGAATTCTCTTACTATACTCATTATCTTCCTGCTTTTTATATACCGATTTCCGTGCGTATTTAAAAAGTTATAAAAGTCTTGTAATAGTACTAAAGTGTCGCCTGAATCATCGTCTTTACTTTCTAAGAAAATACTTAAGTTCTCAACTAGAGTTAATATTGTTACAAGAATATTGGAGTCACTAAGCTTTAATGCCTCTTCATAGTCAGATTTCAATTCTGAATCCTTAACTAATCCGCCCATTGCTGATCGTAATTTAGTTCTAAACAAACCTCCGTAGTTTATTTTGCTCGTATCATTAAGTACTTCAACCGCTGTCCGTTGCCCAAGGGCTATTGAGTTTAAGTGTTTGATAGCTGATAAAATTTGTTTCTTTCCAGTTAATGTTTCGAGAGTCTGTGGCTCAGATTCCTTGTTAGTTTCAGGCTTCTCAACTGTGTGTTTCAATGCTGGCATTAAATACGTTTCGATAAGTATATTTTTTGCATAATAATTTTGTTTTCTAGTATCCTCACCGAATTCGATTAAATTGTATACTGCTTTAATAACGAGCTTTAGTGATGCAGTGTTAATTTCCCTAATCATTTGAGAACAAATGATTTCTTCTGCTACTGTGTTTAGTAGTGTAGTTATGTTCGCATTAGCAACTTGCTCTGGAGTAAGATTTTCCAATTTTCTTTTAATTTGCCATAAGATTCTTGCAGCTATTCCATGTAGTTTATCCTTACTAATTGCAATTATTTGTTCAAAAGCTTCTTCTTTTCCAAATTGCACTTCTCTTTCAATAACGTCCCTAATTATGTAAGACAGCTGGTCTTTCTTAGCGTACCTTTCGAATAGATCATTAGCTGTATTTAAAACTGTCCGTACATTACTTTCCAGGGATTTTGCTCTGATCGATTCACTTGCTTCATTAGCAAGTGTGGTAGAGCCGGGAAGCAATTGTGGGATTCGAGCTGCAACGAAATTATTTAGTGACTTAAGGTAAAGCGACCTTTTGTAGCCTACAACCTTATCTTTTAGGTAAAAGGCGATGACTTGATCGGAGATCGCTTGTGCATTATTTGAAGTAATCGTTACGTCTATTGAAGATACTATTTGGATAGCGTTATCTAGTATACTCGAATCGTCATACTCTACCCAAGAATCGGACACAAGGCAGACGCAGTTTAAAATGAATTCTTCGACTTCTTTAGTTTTGTTTGGAATTTCTAATGACTCGATATACTCTTTTAATAGAGCTAGCTGTGTCAAATATTTTTCTTCTGGGAATTCTGCAGCTCTTGGAATTGATAATAATTCCAGATTTGGTGTTCTTTTCGGTTTACTTAATAGGTCTAGAACCATTTCGTGCTTAGGGGAATTGTCTAGATCTTGTTGAGCTTTTTGTAACGCGTCTTCAAAATTCATATTTATATTTTAAATACGGGATTATAGCCCCTGCTATTCAATCTTGGCAACGCTTATTATTGTTCCTTTTTTGCAACCAAAATCAAATTCAATGGCCTAGAATATACTCTGAGGCTATTGTGTGAGCATTCTAAGCCAGCGGCTGAAAGTAATGAACACACGTGCTTTAACAAAGTAGCATGAATTTCTTTGATCTGCTCAGGAGTTAATGAACTATTAATCAGTTCACGACTTTGTTTGGTCAAAATGCCGTCAATTATTTCTGTTGGTATAAAGTTGATTCTATTCTGAGTGGATTGGAATAACCGTTTGAGTCTTTCGGTTCTTCGTAATGCATCTTCTAAGGTAGAGTTTAAGCTTAAGAGCAAATCTTCTGAGATTGTAAAAGATAGTTCCTCAGCAGCAAAATGAAATTCGGAATGGGATAAAGCCAGTTTTGCTAAGATTTCCTCATAGTTTTGGATAAATGGAGTTTCGTGCCTTGCGCGGGGATTTGTATTAGTGAACTGTGGGATAATGAGATCTGGCATATTAGCTTTTTTAACTGCCCAATTATAGCCCCGTTATTACGTATTGGCAACGTTATAAGTAAATCCTCGATTATTGGATAGGACGGACGTTATGGGGTGGTGATTGTGCTCAATTTAAGGTATAATCGAACGCCAAAAGGCCATATTGAAAGGAAATTCAAAGTTCCAATCAATTTCTAATAGAGCGTTTTTTGGAGATTAGAATTTAGAAATTTGAACTTAATATTATTATGGAACAATCAAAAATTAGAAACATCGCTATTATTGCTCACGTTGACCACGGTAAGACTACCTTAGTGGACGGCTTTCTTAAGCAGAGCCACATTTTCAGAGATAACCAAGACGAAATGAATCAGCAAATGATTTTGGACTCTGGAGACTTAGAAAGGGAAAAAGGTATTACAATCAAAGCTAAAAACATTTCAATAACTTATGGTGAATACAAGATTAATATTGTAGATACACCTGGACACGCAGACTTTGGAGGAGAAGTAGAAAGAACTTTGAACATGGCTGATGGCTGTTTGCTTTTAGTAGATGCACAAGAAGGACCAATGCCTCAGACAAAATTTGTTTTGAAAAAAGCTTTTGAATTAGGATTAAAACCTATTGTTGTTATTAACAAAATTGATAAGAAATTCTCAAATCCTAAAAAAGTAGTAAATTTAGTAACAGATTTGTTCTTAAACTTAGCTACGGAGGACTATCAACTAGATTTCCCAGTATTCTATGCAATTGCTAGAGAAGGAAAGGTTTGGGCAGAAATGCCAAAAGAAGTACAAGATGCTTTAGATGCAGGAATGGGAGATGATTTCGTTGCGCCGGATGCAACTATTAAACCGCTTTTAGACGCAATTGTTGATTATGTACCTCATCCAGTTGGAAACAAAGATGAACCTCTACAAATGTTAATCTCATCTTTAGAGTACGATACTTACCAGGGAAGAATGTTGGTTGGAAAAGTGAAAAGAGGAACAGTTAAAGTTGGAGATTCTGTAGTTGTTCTAAATGGAGACAAGCAAGAATCTGGAAGAGTTAAAAACTTATATACAAGAGAAGGTTTAACACTAGTACCAGTAAACGAAATTGTAGCTGGAGACATTGCTATTGTTGTAGGAATCGATTCAACAGCAATCGGTGGAACTTTATGTATTTCTTCTA
This sequence comes from uncultured Candidatus Saccharibacteria bacterium, assembly GCA_964650085.1. Classification (GTDB taxonomy): domain Bacteria; phylum Patescibacteriota; class Dojkabacteria; order J137; family J137; genus KLAP211. The sequence continues at coordinate 4,195 of CAZYSE010000070.1, forward strand.
AATTAGAGCCTTTGCCAAAGATAAAAATTTCTGAACCAACAGTTCAAATTAAATTCGAAGCTAATACTTCTCCACTTGTTGGAAAAGAAGGAAAGTTCGTAACTGCAAAACAATTGCAACAAAGATTAGATAAAGAGGCTGAAATTAATATAAGTTTAAAAATA
>CAZYSE010000071.1:0-3787 GCA_964650085.1 uncultured Candidatus Saccharibacteria bacterium
TCCCAATCCAGAGGTGTAGAAACTGGCGCGCCATCTACGGGTCTAACTGAGTAAGCACATGCAGTTGTTTGGCCTTTTCTGTTTTGAATATAATCGATATAAACTTTTCCAACTCTATCTTTTGGAGATCTTTCTAGACTTACAATTTTTGGTAACTTGTTTTGAATATTTACAGAAACTAATTCAGCAAATATCTTTATTTGTTCAAAATCATACTTCGCTTGCAAAGGAATATACACATGCATCCCACGTTTCCCGGAGGTCTTACAGTAGCTAGGAATCTTTATTTCTTCACAAAAACTATGAATTTCTTTTGCGACTTTTACAACATCCTTAAAATCTACTTTTACAGGATCGAGATCAAACAAAACATAATCTGGATTATTAATCGTATCTATTCTTGAATTCCATGCGTTTATTTCTATACACCCTAGATTTGCGAGAAAGAGTAGAGTTTCCTTGTTCTGACACAATAGGTAGTCCACATACTTTCTTGTCGATTTTGAGTAAATCCTGTGCCGCTTTACATAATCGGGCCTGCTAGCATCGAAATCTTTCTGGTAGAAACTTTCGCCATCAATTCCGTTTGGATGTCTGTTTAAGTTCTGGGGTCGATCAACTAGGTATGGCATCATTATATCGCCAATTTCGTTGTAGTATTCCAACAAATCTTGTTTAGTATATTTATCTCTTGGGAAATAAATTTTATCGAGATGAGTGAATTCTAGGTTTGGAAGAGTAGAAGGAACAGGACTGTTTGATTTTAGTTGATTTGATTGGGCATCCTCGGCGATTACGTCAGTAGGCTTTTTATCTTTTCTGATTCCTAAATAAACGGGATGGCGTAAAAGTTTTTCTTCTGTCCATTCTGCAAATTTAATTTGAACAACAATTTTTGGTTTTATCCACTTTTTAACTGTCTTTTTTTGAATTAGTTCTGTAGGTGCAAACGGTTGGTTAACAGTTTGATGTTTATCCATTTCATCTTGAAGTTCTTTCATGCTTTGATCATTGAATCCCGTTCCTGCAAGTCCTCTGTAGACAAATTTTCCATTTACATATTCTCCGAGTAATATTGAACCAAATCGTTTTCTACTTCCTTTTGGTTTGGTGTAACCACCGATTACAAATTCTCTTTCGTTTGCAGATTTAATTTTCAACCAGTCCGTACTTCTGTGATCTAAATATTTACTGTTCCTTCTTTTAGCAATTATTCCTTCCATCCCAAGTTTTTTTGAGCTTTTGAATAAAGATTCTCCGTCTTCAAAAGTTTCACTTAACCGGATCACATCGTTTTCTTTTATTAAGTCTTTAAGAATTTCTTTTCGTTTTATTAAACTCAAGTCTCGCAAATCGAACCCTGTACCTGATACGGGGGCAAAATACAGAATATCGAAAACGTAGAATAATAGTTTCTGTTCCTGTCCCTTTGTATGTTTTTGAAGAAGTTGGAATTTTGGAACACCTTTTTCGTCTACTGCAACAACTTCTCCATCTAGAAGTAGAGTTCCCGGAAGTTTTTCTAATGCTTTTACAACTTCTGGAAAATCATCATTAAAATCTTGATTGTTTCGAGAATATAATCTCACTTTACCCTTTTCGACTTGCGCCAAAGCTCGATATCCATCCCATTTCAATTCATATAGCCATTCGTCGTTATCAAAAGGTGCTTCAGTTATTGCAGCGAGCATTGGAGTTACTTCGGTTGGAAGTTTTGCTTTTCGTGGCTCGGAATCAGCTTCCTCAACATCTGTGCTTGCATCTCTGGAAATGGATCCCGCACTTGTTGCGGGATCTGTGGGGAGAGATGTGCCCCACTTCACAGCCTTCGTAGCCTTCCCTTCGGTAATCGCATCCATCGTCCTACCAGATCGGACAGAAATGTCTTCCCTTGATATCGTCTTATTCGCAAACTCATCATCGTGTTTTATTAGCAGCCAGGCGCCCCGCACTTGTTGCGGGGTCTTCTTTTGCATTTTAACAATCGCAAATTCCCCATTTAGCTTTTTTCCGTATAATCGAAATTTTAGATGTCCGTCTTTTAGATGTCTAATTACAGCTTCTTCTTCATTTTCATCATCGTGAACAATCAGAGGAGAGTAGAAGCCTTCATCCCATATCATCACTGTTCCTGCTCCGTAATTTCCTTCTGGAATTGTGCCTTCGAAGTCGTTGTACTCGATTGGATGATCTTCAACTTCCATTGCGAGTCGTTTGTCTTCAGGATTTAAAGAAGGGCCCTTTGGAACTGCCCAACTTTTCATTACGCCTTCACTTTCTAAACGTAAATCGTAATGAAGATGCGACGCCTCGTGTTTTTGAATAACGAAACGTAGCCGAAGTCCCGCACTTGATGCGGGATCTACGTTCTTGGGAGATTTCTTATTAGCCTTCCCACTAGGTTCAGGCGTTTTCTCGAAGTTTCTTTTCCGCTTATACTTATCGAGCATGTGCTTCTACTTTGAATTTGATTAGACTTTCTTGAAGCAGTTTTGTTAAATTCGATTCGCTCGCGGTTTCTCGTTTTGTTGGTTTATCAACTCGAACAGTTTTGTGTTTAGCTTTGGCATCAATAAGTTTTTTCAACTTTTTAATGTAGTCGTCCTGATAATCTGAAATATCAAATTTTTCTGTCATTTTATCGATCAATTCTGTAGCCATGTCTAATTCTTTAGAATCTACATCCGTTTTACCAGGAATTTCTAATTCACCCGAATCTCTAATTTCATCTTCGTACCTCATTTGATTTAGAATAAGCATGTTTCCTCTTGGTGCAATAACGCAAAGCCTCTCTCGGTTTCGCATTACAAATTCTGCAACTCCAACTTTTTTAGATTTCTTAAGTGTTTTGTTTAACAAAGCGTAAAGCTTTTTTGCTTTTGGATCTGGTTCAAGATAATAAGGAGTTTCAAAATGAATAGGATCGATTTCGTCTTCATCAACAAATGAAGAGATTTCAAGATTCTGACTTTTATCCATGTCGACTTTATCAAAATCGTCGGGTTCTAAAACAACGTAATCTCCTTTTTTATGTTCATATCCTTTTACGACATCTTTCCAAGCAACTTCTTTGCCTGTCTTTACATCAATTCTCGCGTATCGGATTGGGGATTTGTCTTTTTTACTTAATAGATCGAGGTCAATTTCCACAGCTTTTGTTGCGCTGTAAAGTTTGATTGGAATAAATACCAATCCAAATGTAATTCCTCCGGTCCAAATAGGTCTCATAGAATCATTCTATAGGAATTTTGAACTTGTTACAAATGGATTAGATCTCTGCATAGAGCTGATCTTGGAATTTTGGTCGTGGTTTTTGTATGGGAGGGACAGTTGGTTGTTCGCGTGTTTCAATTTGCCCTTGAGTTGTTTGTCTTGATTTCTGCCTAACTCTGTTTTGCTTGTCTGACTGAGCTCTTACCGCTTCAAGTCTGAATAAATTTGGAGTACGTTCATCCTCTTCTGCGTCAACATCCTCAGGTTTTATTCTTACATAAACATACCATTTATTATTAGGGTTTTTGAACACTCCTGAATCCTTGCCTATCTCATCAATAAAACCGAGCAGCTTTCTTTCCTCATCAGATACATAAGCGTAAAAACGTGAGTATTCTGCTCGGTTCTGGTAAAGATCATTGTCGTATATATCAATCTCTGCCATTGAAATTTTTAAATTAAGAAAATTCTATCACAACTTTTTTCTATTTCAAGAGTTTTTCTACTGTATTCAAATTTCTAACGGTATTAAGTTCTTTAAACTTTGATTTTGTAAGAATATCCCCAAACGATG
>CAZYSE010000072.1:0-3644 GCA_964650085.1 uncultured Candidatus Saccharibacteria bacterium
GATTATTGGTATTAATTCTGGATCCATACTTTGTATTTAATAAGTAGAATACCTAGTTCATTATAACCCACAACAGAAGAAGTCCGAAATTCGAAATCTGAAGTTCGAAAATCCGATACCTAATATCTAATACCTTTTCCCCAATACCCAATGCCCATAGCTCAAAGCGCAACACTTAAAAACCTATAACCTAATACCAAGTATCCAGATCAAATTTTTAACATCAAAGAAGAAAGAATCTCGCCCATAGCTCAAAGCCCATAACCCATAGCCCAAAACCCTAGGCCAAATTTGACAAGTGCGACTAAGTTGCGTTATTATTGTGCGATTAAGTCGCATTATGAAGCACAGTAAAAAGAGACAAAAAATTATCACAATCTTCGAAAAAGGAGATTTATTCACGGCTACAGAGGTTTGCGAAAAGTTACCAGAAATAGATAGAGCAACAATCTACAGAAATTTATCTATGCTTTCTCACAAAGGAATATTAAGAGAGGTGAATGTCAAAAAAGGAATTTCAAGCTACGAATTAAATAGAGTGGGTGATTACCATCAGCATTTTATTTGTGACGATTGTGAAAAAATTACACCAGTAGATGTTGATATAGAAAAAATTAAAAGTATTCTTCCTAACGGTATAGATTTCCAAGATTTCGAACTTAATTTAAAAGGCATTTGCCCAGATTGCCGTATCTAAAAACTATTAATTATTTCCTATTTTTATGAGCAACAAAAGATTTTTTATTTCATTTATTATTGTAATCCTATTTATCACAGCAGTACTAGCGGCTGGGTTTTTAGGTACTCGAGAAACTACAGATAAATTAAAGATTGTAGCTACTACAACGCAACTTTATGACATAACTAAGAACTTAGTTGGGGATAACGTATTACTGTCCGTTATTTATTCAGCAGATACAGATCCACACGACTACCAACCAACTCCGGCGGATATTCAGAACATTCAAGATGCAGATCTAATTATTATTAATGGCGTCGATCTAGAGCACTCAATTGAAGATTCTATCGAAGAAGCTATGGCAGAGAAACTAAATGCTTCCGAAGCCTTGGAAATATTAGAATCACATGAAGAGGAGGAAGGAGAGGAGCACGAAGAAGAGGAAGAACATGAAGAAGGTGATCCCCACATTTGGTTTGATGTAGCAAATGTAATCAAAATTACACAAAGAATTCAGGGCAAACTGAGTGAATTGGATCCGATTAATGCAGCGTTGTACTCTGTTAACGGATCAAACTACATTAGCGAATTAGAGGAGCTCGATACATTTATTCAAACCCAAATAAATACAATTCCTGAGGAAAGCAGGAAACTAGTCACAAATCACGATGCTTTTGGATACTACATAAGAGCGTATGGTTTAGAATTCATCGGATCTGTAATCCCTAGTCTGTCTACAGAAGATCAACCTACACCTTCAGAAACCTCTGAGCTAATTGAAAAAATCAAATCACAGAATGTAAAAGCAATTTTTACAGAAGTAACTTTAAATCCTAAATTGGCAGAACAAATTGCAGATGAAGCTGGAATAATGGTGATTTCTACTCTATTTGGTGATACATTGGGAAGAGAAGGGACATCAGGTGATACTTACATTAAAATGATGAAGTCAAATACAATTGAGATAGTTAACGCTTTAAAATAATGAGTCTTTTAGAATTACAAAACGTAAATGTAAACTACAATGGCAAGCCAGCACTAGAATCTGTATCAGTTTCTATTGCAGAAGCCGAGCTGGTCTCTGTAATTGGTCCAAATGGTTCGGGTAAGAGCACTTTGTTCAAAGCAATTCTTAATCTTGTAGATTACTCTGGAGAAATTAAATTTAAAGGAAAATCTACAAAGAATCATTTCAATAAAATCGGCTACATGCCCCAAAGAAACGATGTGGATGTAAATTTCCCAATAACTGTGAGGGAAGTGGTTGAACAATCCCAGTTAGGTAAAAAATTTAGTTCTAGAAAAGTTAACAAAGCGATTAAAGATGTTCAATTAGAAGGTCTCGAAGATAGCAACATTTCCCAGCTATCCGGTGGTCAATTGCAAAGAGTATTTCTTGCACGAGCATTGGCTCAGGATTCAGATTTGATAATTTTAGATGAACCGTTTAGTAACACTGACTTGGTAGCCGAAGAATCACTGATTGTATTAATCAAAGAATTAGTAAAAGAGGGGAAGACAGTTTTAATCTCTACACATGATCTAAAACAAGCGCAGGAAATTTCAACAAAACTTATTCTGTTGAACAAAACTATAATCTGCTACGGAAACCCTAAAGAGGTCTGTAGCAAACAACATTTGCTAGAAACTTTCAGACAAAATATTTTGATTTCGTCGGATACAGGGGAAATTACTTTAAGTGATCATCACCACCATTAATATGATTGAGTTTTTAATAAATCCCTTCCTAAACACTTTCATGCAAAGAGCTTTGTTGGAGCTAGTTCTAATTTCCATCATAGCTGGATTAATTGGTACGTTTTTGGTTTTGAAAAATACAGCATTTATTAGCGAAGGCTTATCGCACGGTGTTTACCCGGGAATAGTGTTATCGTTTGTATTTGGAATCAGTAATATTGTAGGAGCGATGATTGTTGGAGTTCTTTCAATTGTGGGAATTACTTTGACTTCAAGAGACAAAAGAATTTCAGCTAACAACTCAATCGTAATCTTTTTTACAACATTATTTGCTATCGGAATAATTATCAGAGGACTGACTGTAAATACTTCCGCATCCCTGTCGGAATTCTTAATAGGCAACATTCTCGGTGTTTCGGCGGTAGATATAATAATTACATTTGTATTCACAGTTGTTTTGGTCGCTACTTTTATAGTTCTCTATAAAAAGTTTGTGATAACTGCCTTCGATAAGGAATACGCAGATGCACTCGGAATAAATACAAATCGACTCGATTTATTAATGAACATTTTTGTTGCGATAACAGTTGTCATCTCTATTCAAGCTGTTGGAAATATTCTTGTGATCGCTCTTTTGATTATTCCTGCTATAACCGCAAGGTTACTGGTTAAACAAATCGACGAGATGATTTACCTAACAATACTTTTGAGTTTAATATCGAGTATAGTTGGGCTGTATCTGTCTTATTATCTGAATATTCCTACCGGAGCTACGATTATTCTGGTTTTAAGTTCTGTATTCTTCGTAACATTTGCCTTTAGAAAAATCTTAGGTAAAAACTAATACCCCTGATTGCTACGCAATCTTTCCACCCACTAATCCATTGATAACTTACAAGTGATGACGAATAGATCCCGCAGTCATTGCGGGATCTGTTGGGTTGGTTGAAAGTTGAACAGTAACCTTTGCATGGGATGGCTCTACCTTGTCATGGTGAGGCACCGCCACAAAGTGGTCCTTAGGGAAAACATAAAGGTGGTAAAGAAGAAAAGCTAACCATTGCACAACTCCCCTGGTTGCTCCGCAACCTTTCCCCTCTTAAATTAAGAGGGGATCCCGATTTATCGGGTGGGGAGTTATTAACACGGCACTTCCCCACAGATCCCGCAATGACTGCGGGATCCAGCCAAGAGTCGCGCTTATTCCCGTAAACTTCTACAACCCTCCCATTTTATGCAATAATATCCTTAGTTATAACAAAACCTA
>CAZYSE010000073.1:0-3459 GCA_964650085.1 uncultured Candidatus Saccharibacteria bacterium
CTAATTTACCCGACTTAAATTGTTCGAAGTTCGGGCCTTTGATTAAATAATATTTTTTTCCTGATTTTTCGTAATCTATTATTCCTGCTGACTTAGCTGATGAGAAGAATGTTGAAAAATACCCCCTTTCATTTGCCTCTCTTCCTGATTGTGAATAATAAACGGTTTTACCATCACGAGTGTCTTTCCTTAACTTTCCAATCTTTGTTAAGAAGTCTAATTTTGTCCCAACTTCATTATTATCTAAATATACAACAACGTTGTCAATATGATCAAAAGAAAGGGCACATAATGCTCAATGTGGAAAATCTAGAAAAAATGCTCAAGTTTTATACAGAAACCTTAGGGTTTGTTAAAGCTGAGCAGGTTGGAGTCTACACTTTTCTTAAAACTAATAATGACTCTCATCACGATTTAGCCTTTTGCAAATCCACAGAACGTAATAACTTTGAGCACTTAGCATTCGAGCTTGAATCAATCTCAGACTTAGAAAATTACTGCAATAAACTTAAAACCCTAAAGATTGCATTTGAGCGATATGACTACGGAATTGGAGAATGCATATATTTTGACGATCCTGAAGGCAATTGCCTGGAACTCTTTGCGGATCTAAGAAAAGAGAGAAATGTTACAAAATGGGATGGACAGTTTGAGCCAAAGTAGCAAACAGTATACAATGGTTGAATGACATTAGATGAATTCTGGAATTTACACAATAGCCTGCTAACTGGGCATTTCTACCAAGAAATCCGAGAAAACTCGGACTTTACGCATTACAAGTCAATTTTCAAACAAAAAGAATACAATTTTATAAGACCCTCTGTAGAATCCGGGGAACTCAACTGGCCTGCAGTAGAGAATCTAATTATAAAGGAGTCTGAAAGTGGATACCAAATTTCATTCTACGTCCCTAAGAATATGCTCGAAAATTATCGAGAAACCTTACGAGCAAAAGAATATACATTGAGGTCATCAGACGTATTCGTAGCGAAAACAATTTCCCGTGCGTACGAAATTGATACAGAAGACTTTGTTGAGGTAAGCTCGGCAAACTTTGAAGAATTCCAAAGAGTAGTACAGGAAACATTTCCTGACTATGATAATAATAAGGAATATACCGATTACTGTTTTTCTGAATTCCAAAAATATAGAGATAAGTTTCTAAACTACATGCAGGTTAAGGGAAGTAGGTTCACTTCTTTTGGTTCAATTTTAATATCTGAATCATTAGAAATGGCCTTCATGCATAATATTGGGACTTTAGAAAAATTTAGGAGACAAGGTCAATTTACTTTACTTGCAAAGTTCTTAGCTAATACAGCACTTCAGAACGGAGCGAAAACAACGTATGCAAATGTAGAGGAGGGTTGTGCTAGCTATCTTGGATTTAAGAAGCTGGGATATGAAGAAGTTTGTACCAACTATATTTTTTCTAAAGAATAATGATAAAAGCAATAGTTTCCGACTTTTCTAGAGTAGTACTCTTTCCAATAGACAACACCTATGCTGGAGGATTAAACAAACTTCATGATGAAGGTTCTCAAAACGAATCATACAATTTTTGGGATCATTATAGACTAAACACTGAATTACTAAACAAGTATAATCAGTTGCGACTTAAAGTAAGGGTAGTGTGCTTTACAACAGGACATATTCAGGAATATCCCGCTTTAAAAATAGAACTAAATGATACTTTTGAAAGAATATTAACTGTCGAAGAACTTGGCAAAAAGAAAAATACAGCTGAAGCATACTCAGAAGTTGCTAATATTTTAAATCTAAACCCAGAGGAGATTCTCTTTATTGATGATACCCAAGAAAACATAGAAGCTGCAAAGCTTGCAGGAATGCAAGTCCATAGTTATGTAGACAACGAATTGCTATTTGAAGAGTTAGCTACGCTAGAATAGATTTATTAACATCAGCATTATAGTGCCTCCACAGAAAGTATATAGCGACTGTTGTTAAGTAATGGAAAACTGCTCTACCGTTAAACAGAGTAGAAGGATCACACCAAATTTGATTCGCATCAAATTGCCATATTAACCACCCTAGTATAAAAACTATAAAAGCAATGGACCAGAACATTTTTTCGGAATTAGAGTTCAATTTCCAAATCCAAAATTGCATCCCAATAAGTGCTGCGACTGCAATTCCAAACAGAAGACTTCCAATGCCCCCCTTTAAAGTAATGAGCAAAACTCCGTAAATCAATTGCAATATTATGAATAGAGCGATGGATCTTGCTTTCGACAATTTGAATAAACTATTTAAATTCAGAATAATCAAGAAATTAATAAAAGCAAACATCATTTTTAAATCTATTATTTGTGCATTGTATCTAAAAGAAGCATCGTAAATAGACGAAGCTAACCCAATTCCAATACTAAATAATCCAAATACTTTTGATAGCCTATCCTTTTTGAACAAAAGCCAAATTCCAAGAAGAATAAACGGTAAGTTTGAAATGAAGTACCCGGGTCTAGCTATCACCCCAGATACGGCATTCTCACAATACTTTACAGTGGGTTCGATTGTTCCAAAAAGTGAATTCCACAAACTCATAAGTTTACATATTCTCTAACATCTATTCTCGATGACTTTAAGAGATCGATGCAGAGTAGAGTATATGGTAATACATCTTTTTTAGCCTTGTCTAAATCTTCTTGGGATTTCACAGTACGACCACTTGATTTTATAAGTAGGTACGCACCTAACTCGTGAATCAACTCCGAAATGCTTCTAGATGCACGAGAATTCAGATGCAATTCGATAGAGTTCGTTTTGTCGTTAAACAACAGTGTGCCATGATTGTTCGCACTCCCTCTAAAACCTAACGAAGTATCGTGATCGACAATACTAAGACCAGATTGCAGAACAGCAGATCTGCAGTCAGCAATTTCTTCGGGTGTTAGAGGTTTTCCATCCCTAACTTGTGCGATTAATTTATTAAGAATAAACCTAAGATTCTGATTCTGGTACATCAATGTAATTGCTTGTTCCATAGCAACGACCAAGAGGAAACGCTCTTCTTGATATCTGCTTTTCAGCTTTGGTAAATTGGGGTTATTTTCCCATAGTTTAAAATCATTTTCCGTAACTACATGCTCTTCGGATACTGTTGTAAATTTGTAATCTTCTCTTAACATCACTCTTCCTGGCGCAATATCTTTTAGCAATCGGTTTACTAAGTCCACTAGAAAAGCTCTTCGTTCGTTCACATCCCCATAGTCAGCTACTATGCCTTCCTTGGGTTTTGTGTTCAACATATGCGAATCGCTTGAGTACAAGGCTTCTGATACTTCTTCGCTGGTGAATACCTCGAATACAGTCCTGAGGTTCGAATTTTGCATCCTTTCTCGATAATCAATATTTTTTGTGGTTAAAGGTTTAGTATCCATATTTCTACACTTAGTTTAAATTTTATTGAATGTATTCTCCATGTTATTTTATCACTTA
>CAZYSE010000074.1:0-3384 GCA_964650085.1 uncultured Candidatus Saccharibacteria bacterium
AAAGGAAGTTATTGTCTTTGCTAAATATAGAGTAGCAAATATGTATACACTTATTGGAATTGGAACACTAGTTGCCTATCTCTATAGTTCAATAATAGTTTTATTCCCCGTAATAAGAGAACTTCTTAGTTTACCCAACGCAGCATACTTTGACGTAGTAATTGTAGTTATAGGATTTGTGTATTTGGGTAAATACTTGGAAACAAAATCGAAACTTAGTACTGGTGAAGCAATAGAAAAATTGCTAAATCTTCAAGCTAAGATTGCATTAGTCGAACGTGACGGAGTAGAAATTGAAATACCAATAAACCAAGTGAAAGTTAGCGATTTAATTATCGTTAAACCTGGAAGCAAAATTCCTGTTGACGGTGTAATTATAGAGGGTAAATCCACTATTGATGAATCCATGATTACTGGGGAATCTATGCCAATTGATAAAGAAGTAGACGATAAAGTTATTGGAGGAACTATTAATAAACAAGGTGCGTTTAAATTTAGAGCAACCAAGGTTGGATCCGAAACTTTGCTTTCACATATAATAAAAATGGTTGATGAAGCTCAAGGTTCAAAGGCTCCTATTCAGGGATTAGCTGATAGAATATCCGCAGTATTTGTTCCAATTGTATTAGCATTAGCCTTAATTACTCTTCTTACATGGCTTATCCTCGGCTCTCAGTTTATGCCATTTAACGAAGCTATATCTCTAGGGTTACTTTGTTTTGTAGGAATTTTAGTCATAGCTTGTCCGTGTGCATTAGGGTTAGCAACACCAACAGCAATAATAGTTGGTACTGGGAAAGGAGCAGAAAATGGAATACTGATCAAGAATGCTGAAAGTTTAGAAAAATTACACAAAGTGAATATTATAGTAACTGATAAAACTGGAACTATTACAAAAGGAGAACCTGAAGTAACGGATATATTCACTGTGAGCGAAAAATTGAAAAGCAATAATGCTGCGCTTGAAATTTTAGCTTCTTTAGAAAAAAGTTCAGAGCACCCGATTGCCAAAGCTATTTTAAGCAAAGCCCTTAGTGAAAATATTGAGTTATTAAAAGTCACAGATTTTGAAATTATTGAAGGAAAGGGTTTAAAGGGAAACATTGATAATCAAGAGTATTTTGTTGGTAATTTAAAATTGTTGGAAGATTTAAAAATATCATTTGATGGTTCTGAACTATCTAAATATACGGAGCAAGGAAAGACACCTGTGATTCTTACAACCTCCAATGAAGTTTTGGCTATCGTAGCCGTTGCGGATACTCTAAAAGAAACAGCAAAAGAAACTATTGCAGAGCTCCACAAATTAGGAATAAAAGTCGTTATGTTAACTGGAGATAATGAGAAAACTGCAAACTATATTGCTAAAGAGGTTGGGATTGATGAAGTTATTGCAGAAGTTCTTCCAAATGAAAAAGCAGATAAAGTTAAAGAATTACAATCTATGGGCAATATAGTAGCTATGCTTGGTGACGGAGTAAACGATGCTCCTGCTTTAGCACAAGCTGATGTAGGAATTGCGATGGGTACAGGAACTGACGTTGCTATAGAATCTGCAGAAATAACTTTATTGAAAGGCGATTTTTCGAAGGTACTACAAGCAATTAAGCTTTCTAAATTTACTATGAGAGCAATTAAGCAAAACCTATTCTGGGCATTTGCGTACAATATTGTTGGTATTCCGATTGCAGCAGGATTGCTATATCCACTTTTTGGTATTCTTTTAAATCCAATATTTGCTGGATTAGCAATGGCTTTAAGTAGTGTAAGCGTAGTTTCTAATTCATTAAGACTTAAATCAGTAAAATTATGAACAAAGAAATCATTTTAAAAAAATGTGAATTTTATGTCGAAGGTATGCACTGCGCTGCATGTGAACTTCTAATTGAAGATGAACTTTCTCAAGTCAAAGGTATTCAAAATATAAAAGCTAACTTAAGTGAAGGTAAAGTTTATATGGATGCAGAACGTGAAGTTAAAGCTGAAGAGTTGAGTAGGCTAGTAGAAGAATTTGGGTATAAAATTGTTCAAAATAAAGAAGTTGCAACTGAGTACAAAAAGAAAGATTTGTTGATTGGCTTTCTAATTGCCATCGCCTTCTTTGTTCTATTCCTGCTTGTTCAAAAGGCTGGAGTAATAAATCTTGCTTCTAGTACGGGCCAAATTACATTACCGTTTGTATTCACAATCGGAATAATTGCCTCGTTATCGACCTGTATGGCGGTTGTGGGAGGCTTGGTTTTAACTTTGTCCTCTAACTACGCCAAAGAACATCAAGCCAAGCCTATGATATTTTTTCATATCTCCAGAATTGTGGGATTCTTTATACTGGGAGGTCTAACTGGGTTATTAGGAACGGCTTTTGTTTTAACTCCAGCAGTATCGTTCATTTTAAATTTGATTTTGTTTGTAGTGATGCTTGTGATGGCAATTAACTTATTAGAAGTGTTTCCTGTAGCAAAAAAATTGCAACTTAGAATGCCAAAGTTTATAGGTAAGAGAGTGATGCAAGTCGGAGAAACTAATAACTTTTTGACTCCCGTTTTGTTAGGTGCTGTTACTTTTTTCTTACCATGCGGATTTACTCAATCAATGCAACTTTACTCTTTGACAACGGGAAGTTTTATTAACGGAGCTGTAACGATGTTAGTGTATGCTTTAGGAACTCTGCCAATGTTAGCTTTAATTAGTTTTGCTTCAACAAAATTCTCTAAGGGATTGAAGTCGGGATTATTCTTTAAGACTGCTGGGTTTATAATTATTCTTTTTGCAATATTCAACTTTACCGCTGCGCTAGCTGCGATAGGGGTGATAACGCCGATTTTTAATGTTTGAAAACAGTGAAGAGTATGCATGGGAATTTATGTGGATATTTTTTGGGGTCACTGGCTGAACGATGTTCGAACCAGTTTTAGAAGTTAGTTTCCTATATTTTCTTTACTCATTTTTATTCTACGTCTTCGGTTTTGACTTCGCCTGCCCGCTTATAGTAGGCAATGATTACTCCACTTGGTGTAATAAGAGACTTGAAGAGATTGAAGGAAGCAGGAATAGTTCCCTGATCAAATAATCGTTTCCCTGTCCCAAGAGTTATGGGGAATATCTTTAGCCAAAATTCATCTACCAAATCATGAGCCATTAATGACTGAAGAAGATCTTTACTTCCGTACACTTGTAAATCAGGTCCATCAGATTTCTTTAATTCTTGTAATTCTTCAATATTTTTTAATAACTCAGTATTTTCCCAAGTGAGGTTCTTTAATGTTTTAGATACAACATACTTAGTTATTTTGTTTACTTGGGGCCATGACACTGTATTTTCTGGCCAATAACCAGCAAAAATCTCATATGTTTTACGCCCAAGAAGTAGTGCTGCTGTTTTTT
>CAZYSE010000075.1:0-3297 GCA_964650085.1 uncultured Candidatus Saccharibacteria bacterium
GATGAAATTATAAGGTCTGAAGAAGCTCCGAAAAATTCGGCTAGGTGGGGTAATGTTTTAATAATCGTGACTTTTGAGCTCATGATTGAACTCGTATTATAGCATTTTTTGGTATATCACGAAACTATAGGACATTATGTAACTTATGATTCTTGTACGTTTTTTAGATTAGCTTGCTTTGAACCTTTAACTCTAATAGTTTCTAGTCGATCAAGATAAACTTCAACTCCTGCTGCAGCTGTCTCACTACCAAAAATCCTTTCAGTTAAAGCTATATGTTTAAAGAGCTCAATATGTTCTTTAATAGTTTGTAGGCTGCCGTCTGCTTTGTCAGCAGGTAAATCATAAAGATCTGAAATGTCTGTGAATATTATCTCCCAATTTCTTGCGAAAACATAAGAATATTTGCTTTGACTATCCCTTGTCATATCGACTAAAAGTCTTAGCAAAGTTTTCTTTGTATATTCTTCTTCGGCAGAATCTAACCCTCCCCAACTCAATACCTCTTCCCTAATACTAAATACCTTGTTAGCCTCCGTCTGCTTAATGGCAGTATCCATAGAACTAAGCCTATCCCCTACTAGAAGCATTGCTCCCAATGCAATACCAACAGAAGCTAAAAGCTCAGCTAATCCAAGAACAAACTCACTTTCAGAAGGTGGTACAGGCCTATTGCTAAGCAACTGTTTTTTAAACAATGTCACTTCTTCATTTACACTCCTAAGTACATCTATTAAATCTTCATCAGCGACATTCTCTAAGTCGGCAGTTAAAGCAGCTAGTTTTAGTTTAAACTCATCTGTTCCTTCAATTCTTTCGTCATTCCAGTCAGACATATTCAAACTAAAATCTCGGAATAAAGTTTCTATTGCAATCCTCAGTTCTGGATATTTAGGTTCAAAATTTACTATCGTTCCTAATTCATCCTCCAAAGAGATCATGAATCCTGCAACATTCTCAGGATCTGAAAAACTCTTTAAATCCAGATTTGCATTACCAAATTCCATTTTCTTATGCATAAAAGCATCCTCCGCCTGAAAATATCTTGATATTCTAGCCACTGCATCTGCTGCTACCCCTAAACCTATTAAGGCACCCATAATCACTGGTACAAGCAGTATTCTCCGCTTTTTTTGAAGACTGGATATTTGATCATCAAAGGACTTAATTGTATCTGGCATGGATTGTTATTAATATTTATTGCGTTGTTTATAGCACGACAAAAATGCTTTAGGCAACGATTCGGTTATCAACGTTTTAACTTCAAACTAATATTAGAATTCCTGGTCATCTTCAGCATCTTCTGAAGCACCAACAAAGTCTTCGTCAACCCCCGCTTCAAACAGATCAGTATCTTTCGGCAAAGTATAACCATCTAATTTACCTAATAAGCCGTTAATTGCATCGTCGATATCAGCAAAACCTTCGTTGTCCCTGAAGAACCCGGATTTTCCGACTAAATTACTTCGAATTGTTCCAATTAAATCTCTAACCCCATCTAAGTTTGCTATCAGAGCCATAATGTCACGTCGCACTGCCGCTGCCATTCCGATGGCTTCATCACCTCGGTCTTCTACTATTGCCGAAATTTCGTCAAATGCTGTCTTTAGATCTTCGAGTACTTGAGCAGATGTAACGACTGGACCTAACTGTGAATCTATTTTTGCTTCCATGAATTATTTGTAATAATTATGCAAATTTATACCACGAAGAAAATGCTAAAAACAATAGTAATTTTGTCAAAGGTCGAATCTATTGAAGGGTTAGATTGTATGATTAGAGTTTAGAAGAATAGATTTAAGCTATAGGATGAATTCTATGACTTCTTAAGCTTCTTTGTTGATTAATTTTCTGCTTTTTCTTCCGATCACTTTTAGCTCAAACTCAAAAGTAGTGATGGCGTCAAGCAAAATAGGGTCGATAGCTTTTTGTCTTAAAGCAAACTTAACAAAATTCTGTAGATGCTCTATATAACCAATCATGTTTGCAGCGTTGATCGAATCTAAAGCATCTATAATTCCATCGAATTGAAATACAGAAAAGGCATTTATTTGGTCACCTATCTTTTTACTTCTAAGAAACAATAAAAATGCGTCGCATCTTTCTTCCAAAACTAATTTTAATGCTTTTACATTTCTAATCGTGAGTAGTTCTATTATACCTACTGGCTGGTAAGTAACGATTTCATGACGAATGGTTGCAGTAGGGTCAAAGCTTTCACCACTTTTAGATTCTAAACCTGAAAATATAAGATTTCTAAATGCCCACAGTTCTTTTTGAAAAAAACTTAATTTTTCCAGGGAAACTGAATACTCACTTGCTTCTCTATCGCTCAAATCTAAGTTTAGACAGTAATTTACTCTTCTAAGTAAAGTGTTCATGAAGTCTTTTACATTAAGATCACTCTCATGAAGTAATCTTGAAGAATTTAGATTCAGGTGTGCACAAAGTTCCTCTAGTTCTACAGGTATGTGCACTTTTGCCATTTCATCGACAAATCTATTCAATGAATTGTGGAGAATTTTCAAACTATCAGATGAACTTATACATCTTTCTGTTTCCTCACCTGGATATGGGTTAACAGTTTGAACTTGCTGTGTAGCTGTGAGTGGTTGAAAAGGCCTTGTCTCTGGTAATTTTTCCCTAGTAATGACTGGTTCTAATGTTTGCATAAAGGATTATACTACGGCCTGATCGTATATACTAGGTATATAAGAATATTAACCTGCACCCATTTGTTTCTTAGCAAAGTCAGTAAGATTATCTCTTTTACTCCAGTTTCTTTCGTTCTTAGTTAAGTACGCCTTTCTTAGTCTCAAGTTTTGAGGAGTTACTTCTAAGATTTCATCTTTTCCAATAAACACTAAAGCAAATTCCAAAGTTAAAGTCTTTATAGATTTTAGTGATGTTTGTGTAATTTCGTCGTGCTTTATTCGAACTCCAGACTTTGCTCTTTCTTTTACTGGATTAACGTCGAGGTCGTCGTCGTATTTGTTAATTCCTAGAATCATTCCTTCGTAAACAGCAGAACCCGGTTCTACAATTAATTCTCCTCTTTCTTGAATTGTGTTTAGAGAGTAACCCATTGCAACACCTGCATCTGTAGAGATAAGAACTCCCTTTCTATACATTTCTGGTTGAACAGTATATGGAACGTACCCCAACATAAAGCTGTTCATAACCAAGTTTCCTTTTGTAAGGTTGATTAGTACGTTTCTCAAACCCAACAAGTTTCTAGTCAAAATCTTGTAAGTGAATCTTGTATTACCATTTTCAATTTCCATATTAAGCATTTCT
>CAZYSE010000076.1:0-3204 GCA_964650085.1 uncultured Candidatus Saccharibacteria bacterium
AACCTGCCGTACATCACAGCAGACGCAAAAGGACCAAAACACTTTAGATTGACTTTAAGTCGATCTGAATACGAAAAACTTGTAATGAGTTTAATCGAAAGAACTTTTGATTCAGTAAACAAAGCTATATCTGATGCAGGTGTTGCAAAATCAGAAATTCAGGAAGTAATTATGGTTGGAGGAATGACAAGAATGCCTTTGGTTTTGAAAAAAGTTGAAGAATTCTTCGGAAAGAAACCAAACTTAAGTGTTAATCCAGATGAAGTTGTTGCAGTTGGAGCATCTCTACAAGCAGCAGTTTTGGCAGGAGACTCTTCTGTTCAAGATATTACTTTGCTGGACGTTACTCCATTATCTTTGGGTATTGAAGTTAACGCAGGAGAAATGCACGTGTTAATTCCAAGAAATACAACAATTCCTACAGAAAAAACTGAAGATATGTTTACTACGGCAGTTGATAATCAACCTGCAATCGACGTAAAAGTGCTTCAAGGTGAAAGACCATTGGCAAGAGACAATAAGGTTTTAGGAAACTTTAGACTAGATGGAATTGATCCTGCACCAAGAAATACGCCAAGATTTGCAATTACATTCAAATTGGATGCAAATGGAATCTTGAATGTAAAGGCTAAGGATCTAAAATCAAGCAAGGAACAACAAATTACAATTACTGCATCTACTCAGTTAGATCAAGCAGAAATTGATAAATTCGTTAAGGAAGCCGCAGAAAATGCACAAAAAGATCAAGCTGAATTAGCAAGATTGAAGGCTATTAACGAAGCAGAAACTGTTATTTACCAAACCGAAAAACTTCTTTCTGAAAATAAGGAGAAAGTTAAAGAAGAAGACAAAGTTAAACTCGAAGCAAGTGTTGAGAAAACTAAAGCAGAACTAAAGACTGTTAAGGATTCAAACACTTCAGAGTTAGCAAATCTTGAAAATGCTACAAAAGAATTGATCGAAGCATTGCAGAATGTTGATGCATCGCTTTACCAAAGCAATGATGCACAACCAAGTGATGGGACAGAGCCTGCAGCTCCAGCAAATGATGAGCCAGCAGAACCAAGCGAGGTTATCGATCCAGAAAAAGCAGAGTAAGATTACACTTCAAGGATCCCGTCACCCTGAGCCTGTCGCAGGGCGGGATCTGCGTTTTTAATACTTTTTTTGACTAAAACTCTTAGGTTACATCAGGAGATATTACAAAAATAATCTATGGGTTGATGTAAATGTCACCACATTGCATTTTACGCCAGAAAACTTCGAAGAAAACACGGACGAATCAACTTTGACTTAAGCTCATTAGCTAAACTATAGCTTCTTTTATTTTCGATATTAAAGGTCCGGCACCTAAATTTAAAATACAATCACAGCCGTTTTCTACAAGGATATTAAGACCTTTTACTATTTCCTCATGAGTGGAATCTGTAAAAATGAAATACTTGGTCGTTAACAATTCACCAACTTTTTCGATACTTGTACTTCTAACATCTTCGTCCGTATCTCTTCCCGGAACTTTAAATATTGGAAACAATAACACTACGGGAGCAAGACTTAACGATTTAGAAAACTCTTGTAGTAATCCCGCCGTTCTTGAATACTGATGTGGTTCAAAAATAACACCAACTTTTTTAAATTTTTGTTGAAACCCTTCTATAGTGACTGAAATCTGATTAGGATGATGTGCATAATCATCATAGACTGGGATTCCTTTATACTCACCTATGTTTTCTTGACGACGACTTGTTCCCTTAAATTCGGTTAAAGATTGAACAACTTTTTGTAAGTCAAAACTATTACCAGTTAGTAAGGCGCATATTAATGCTGCCGCTCCATTCCAAACATTTTGTTTACCTAAAACTGCTGTATTTGCTCTTATTGGAAACTCAGATTGGTTTACATTTGTAGAGCTGCAATGTATTTCGAAACTATACCCATTAAACGCGTTTGGGATTATGTTGCTGATTACAAAATCTGCAGAGCCATTTTCTCCAAAAGTATGAACAACTTTGCCGGCTTTCTTTAACTTGGTCGCCACGTTTTGAGTGATCTCTTGATCAATATTAATCAAAACTTTCCCATTTTCGTTTAAGTTGTCTGCGAATTTTATAAATGATTCTGCGGTATCATCTAAGTTTTTAAAATAGTCAGGGTGATCGAAATCGATATTCAGAATCACAAGTAACTCTACGTTTTTAATTGCAAGATATTGATCCCTGTATTCGCACGCTTCGACAACAAAATAATCGCCGTTACCGCGTTCGTAACTTCCAAACTCAAAATTTTTAACTGTTGAACCTGAGATAACTTCAGGATCTAAACCAGCTGCCTTCAACACAATTCCGGTCATGGCCGTTGTAGTAGTTTTACCGTGTGCTCCACTAATAGCAATAGTTCTCTTAAATTCACCAATTAATTCTTGGTACCCTTCAGAGTTTTTAAAACAAGGAATATTAAACTCTTCAGCTATTTTAAGCTCTTGTGCACCAGCTCCTCCTAAAATAGATTGAGAATAGAAGACTCCATCTGGGAGAACATTTTTTATGTTATCTGCTCGTTGTTCAAAAAAGATTTCTGCACCCATAGCTTCGAGCTTCTGAGTTGTAGAAGATTCCTTAATATCGCTTCCATAAACTTTTATTCCTCTGCTTAAAAAGAAAAAAGCAATGTTCGACACACCGCTACCTCCGATTCCAATAATGTATGGTTTTTTGTATTTCATTGCTGTTCTTAGTTTCAAGTTATCTATTACAATTTTAACAGATAGAATCTAAGGTAGATGCTTATGATAAAATAAATCTATATTAAAATTCATTTATGTCAGAATCCAAAACGCTAGCACAGGAATTTAAAGAATTTGTTTCGCGAGGAAACGTAATCGACCTAGCAGTAGGAGTAATTATTGGAACAGCTTTTGGAAGAATAGTAACTTCTATTGTTGAAGATATAATAATGCCACCAGTGGGCCTTATTATTGGTGGGGTAGATTTTGCAGATTTAAAGTTCGTAATCCGTGAGGCATACACGCAAGGTGAAGAAACTATCCCCCAGTTATCAATTAATTATGGGAATTTTCTTCAAATAACTTTTAACTTCCTCGTTGTAGCAGCATCCGTATTTTTGTTTGTTAAACTAATAAATCGACTAAAAAGAGAAAGTAAAGCAAAAGAGATTAAAGAAGAAGAGAAACTTAAAGAAAAAGTA
>CAZYSE010000077.1:0-3126 GCA_964650085.1 uncultured Candidatus Saccharibacteria bacterium
TCAATTAATTATGCACTAAAATTATTTGGTAAGGGAGAAGTTTTGATTACTAAAAGAGGAAGTCTTCAGATAGGTAGAATTACTATGCAAAGAAAAGGTGGTGATGGTGGAAGAAGAACATCGCAAATGCTACAGTTTAAAGCTAATCCAGTAGAATTGTTTCCAACCTAATTATCCTTCTAAACTACTTCCCTACCCTCCCCATAAACTCCACTACCTTCCTATCCACAATAATATCCCTATCTCGTATAGGAGCTGTTAAATACAAACCTTCTAGACTCGTACATCTACTCAATGCTACATATGTCTGTCCTGCTGCAAACGCTGCCTTTAAATCAATCACCACAGAACTATACGTCTGTCCTTGAGACTTGTGAATAGTAATAGCCCAGGCTAACCTAAGTGGTATCTGAACAAAAGCACTTGTAACCTGCTTCTTAAGTTTCTTCTCTTCCGTATCGTAACTATACTTAATAGCTTCCCAAGACTCCTTCTCTACCTTATGCTCTACACCATCAATATTAACTAGAACCTCATTCTCCTTAAGCTTCGTAACAATACCAAGTGTTCCATTAACCCATCTTCTTGGTCTTTCTGTATCGTTTTTAAGTAGCATAACCTGTGCACCAACCTTTAACTTCAAACCCTTTTCAGTCGGAAAGTTACTCTCTTTCATTTCTCCTACTACATTCGCATTGTATACACGTTCCTCTCCCTTTAAACTCTCAAGTTTTGAATGATTAATTCTAGAAACTGTTGCATTGTTACCTGCCAGAGTAATGAAACCAGACTCTGGTCTCTCTGCCACTACCCTTTCATTAAGTTCTTCTAAAATATCGTAGTCGTGTTCTCCATTTCTAATTGCATTAAGAAGTCTTCTAAAACGTTCACTCTTTTGTCTAAAGATATAGCTTAATTCAACTATCCTTAACTTCGTTTCCTTAAACACATGAGCATTAAAGAAATATATGCCACCATAAACTTCTTCGAAATAACTTCTAAGTTCATTGTCAGAAACAACAGGTGGTAGCTGGTACAGATCTCCAAACATAACCATCTGAACACCTCCAAATGGTAGCTTGTTCTTTAGAGCTAACTGCATCTTAATATTAATAGCTTCCATTAGATCAGCACGTACCATCGATACTTCATCGATAACAATCGTATCTATATTCTTAAGCAGTTCCTTTGTTCTTCCATCTACTTCTAACGTTTCTAGATCCTGTAGTTCTGGTGCTAGTTTAAAGAAAGAATGAATAGTTTGTCCTCCTACATTCAATGCAGCTACTCCTGTTGGTGCTACAACCACTACTCTCTTTTTTGTATGTTCAACAAAGTATTGTAAAAGAATAGATTTACCTGTACCTGCTTTACCTGTAACGTATATAGTTTCTTTAGTATTTTCAATAAGTTTAAATACTTCGTTCTGTTCGTCACTTAGTTGTACACTAGTTACATCTGCTTGGGATACGTTTAATTGGGTGCTTTTGTTAGACATTGTTGAGGTTTAAAAAAAGTAGATTGTCTCGGGCTTAGGAGATTCCATGGCCCCACTAGATGTAAAAACACCTACAATCTACCTAAATATATTAACACAATGAATTTGATCTCATGGATAACTAGTGTAGTACAGTCTGTACCAGCGTAGATTGCATAAAAATGATTAATTAATGTCATAGTATCTCAGTTATTGTTTAATGCGAATGGTTTCGACAAAAAGGCTTTTAGTGTTATATACTCAGAGATTACTAATTAATAAACATGTATGCTTGTATTTATTGACGAATCTGGAGATGCCGGATTTAAAGTTGGAAAAGGCTCTAGCAGGTATTTTGTAGTAACTCTAGTAATTTTTGAGGAGAATCTAGATGCAGAAGTAGCAGCAGTGGAAATAAAGAAATTAAGAAGATCTTTAGGTAAGTCTGAGAGCTTTGAATTTAAATTCAATAAAATGAACAAATTAATGAGAGTAGCGTTTTTAAATGTAGCTAAGACATTGAATTTTAAATCTAGAAGCGTCGTTTTTGATAAAACTATTTTGTATAGCAGAAATTTAATAGGCTCGACTGAAAAATTCTACAATTATGCAGTAAAAGTAGTGCTAGAAAACAATAATGAATCTATCAAAAACGCAAAAGTAAGATTAGATGGATTGGGTGAAAGAGAATTTAAAAAGCAGTTGAACGTGTACTTGAGGAAAAACCTAAATAAAGGAAGTGAAAAGATAATGGAAAACTTAAAGTTCGTTGACTCTAAAGAAAATGTTCTTATTCAACTGGCTGACATGGTGGCAGGAAGCATACACCGATCGCTAGATTCACTCGATGAAGATGCTAAAGATTATCTGAAGATAATTAAGGCTAAGTGTGAAGACATTTGGAAATTTAAATGAATCGATCTAGTTTCTATCTTGATTACTCAAGAACGCACACCATACGGTGACAGTTCGAAAACTAGATCTTTGTAACGTAATTATGCACAAAAACTTTACAGTTGTCAAGGTCCATGTCACCAATTAGCAATGCTGGCAACAGTTATGGCTATTCATCTAAAGCGAATTTCCTATACTCTTCCTTCGCTTCTTCAATCCCTTTCTCCTCTTCACGCGTAAACTTCCTAAAACCCGTTATCTCAAATTCCACATCATCTTTCTTTGTAACCTTTCTCCACGATCCACAAACCTTTCCATCAATTAATAGAATATTAAAATAATTTAGCGATCTTAACTTTTTAATATAGCTTTCCTCAATTGTTGCTTCGTAGTTTCTATGAGAAATCGAAAGTTCATCGAAAGGTTGTAGTAAATAAACAAGAGGTGATGGAATGCTTCCTGCTTTAGAATCTTTTGCCATGTAATATGTGTAGCCGTCTAATTCAATTTCTTCCAATTTAGATTTTACATACGATAAACCCTCTTCTGCTTCTTTAACTTGAAGACCCGCCCAGAAGACTAAATCTTTTATCGTTGCTGGTCCATGGCTTGTAAAATATTTTAACGCCAGCCTTGCTAGAGCTTCTTCTTTGTTCAACATAATTTTATTTGGAACCCATTCTTCTAATAAAGCAAAAGTTTGTTGCTTACCTTTTCTAGTAGCATGACAAATTAATTGTTGTTGAGAAAGTACC
>CAZYSE010000078.1:0-3122 GCA_964650085.1 uncultured Candidatus Saccharibacteria bacterium
TATCAAAAATCTTCCATATGCTTGCGAACGCGAGCATCTCCGGGGGGAACGTTGTAATCCCGAGATCCTCACTTTCGTAAGGATGACATTGCTTAGTTAGTAGCGCCTTGAGGCAGGAAACCAGCAAATCAACTACCAGAGAAGGTCATGTTGGTGTAACGTTATTCCGGAGAGATTAGTTAACTATGAATCCACGGGACAAATTATCTACTAATATTTTCAACGCGGGTTATAGATGTTATAATTCAAGTCGCATAAGCAATGCGGAGTGGTAGCTCAATGGTAGAGCAGTAGCCTTTTAAGCTATTGGTTGGGGGTTCGAGCCCCCCCCACTTCAAGGTTAGCTTAACTTTGTAACTAACCTTGCAGGACTATCTTTCTCGAAGGATTTTATGAGTTTCAGATCTTTAATGTCTGGGACTTTATTCATCAAAAAACTACTTGGTTCTAGCTTGAACAGTTCTTCTAAGATTCTGTCATCCATGATGGAAGAATAGAGCATAATATCTACTTTACCCTTAAGAACTGAAAGTTGCTTCGAAATCTTCTTAAGTTGCGAATCTTTAATTTTTGTGATGTCTGCAATGTTCAATATCCCTTGAAGTAGTTTCGAAATATTTATAACTACACCATCTACGTTTTTGTCGATTTCATCCAGTTCTAATAGTATGGAAGGGTTTGCGATTTCAATTAAGATTTTCTTTTTATGCTTTTTTGAGAAATGTAGTTTTTTAAAACTATCCATCAATGCATTATAATTTTCGACAGATCGGACACCAGTAAATATGAAATTGTTTATTGCAACATTAAATTCACTTTCTGCTAGCTGAACAGCTAAAAGCTCAGTATAGAAAATTTTATTGTCAAAAAGAAACCTCAAATCTCCATCCGTTTCTGTTTTCTGCGAATAAATATCCGACATTGCATAGTAAATTTCGTTATTTTTGAACGATTTTCCAAATGTAAGCACATCGTGTGAATACTTTTCCGAAAGTTCTCTCAATTTCTTTGGGTTCGCTAGTACCTCATCTGGAAGCTTTTCGTATTTCTTTACAATCGAAGTACCATCGATAACAACACCATCAAATGCTTTTCCAAGAATCAGATCGGTGGGTTTATTATGTTGAATAAGAATATTAATCTTGGTCCTCAGCTTATTCTTTTCATCTTTAATGTTGTAAACCTCTGGGATTATTGATTCTGCTTCTTTTTTATCTTTTGTTTCTGCTTCGCTTTTTACAGTCTCGAAAATCTCCTCTGAAATTAAATCAATATCATTTGAAGTAGGATTAACCTCAACTTTTTCGTGCTTAACGGTTTTTAAGGTAGGTGCAGTATCCTTAAATGAAAATATCAGATCTGTGTATGAAAGTTCTCCTGCTTCTACAACATATTTAACGCTGAAATCATTTTTAGCAATTTTATTTAATGCATCTGCATCCATTGCTATTTTTTGGATCAGATTATCGGATAGCTTCTGTTTGCTTTTCTGTTCTGCAGAAACGTTAACAGGCAAGAAGAAATCATTCTTGATATTAATATTCCTAATAAACATTTTGTCCTGATTCTTTATAGTCTTATCCTGAATACCACCTGCGAAGATTTTATAAACATCTGAAATCTCATTAGAATTTTCTAAAGCCTCTGCAATTCCATAGCAAGCTGTAACCTCTGCAACATCTTTATCAAACCTGATTTCCCCACTAACTTCGGGGTGTAAAAACTCTTGAATTATTACCGCACAACTTAAATCTCCTTTGTAATAAGTTTTTATTCTTTCTTCAAGTTCCTCAGCGATAAATAGAGTAGTCCATGCTAGTTTAATCGTCTGTAATAGAGTCTCGAAACCTGAAACATAAGTGTGCGAAATTCTTTTATAGTTATCCGATTGAAATTTTGTAGGTACTAAAGTAGAAGGTTTTACTTTTACTAATGGTGCGTTATTCCCTCCAACAAGAGTTCGATACGCCTGTTCAATTGGTCTTGCAATAATTTGAGGTATCTCGTGAGCCATTATCAAATCACTTATTCGACTAGCAATTTCTTGATTTTCCTGATACATATTCAGTCTTACATTTTCTAAAAGACTCTGAACCTCGTCTGCCAGTTCTGTAGCAAGCAAAAAAGTGTCAAATGCTGCTGTTGTGACAAAGAAAGCGTTTGGGCTCTTCGGTAGAAGTGCATACTTAGCACCTATATCGCCTAGCAACTCACTATCTGGCTTCTTGATTTTTTGAGAATTTACTACAAACTCTTGGTTCTTTCCACTCATTGTTTCTTGGTAAATATTATTTGCTACGTAGAATTGGTATAATCATATTACTTAACCATTCTATATTGTTTTTATGGCGATTTCCAGAGAAGACCAAAACACTTTCATAATGATCGCTGGAGTAATGATCGTTTGCCTTATTGCATTGTGTGCTGTTTTTAATACCATTTGGCAAATTATCCGTGTACCTGTAACGAATTTCGTTGAGAGTGTGGGTACGACAATTAGACTTCAGAGCCTAAATTACAACTTTGATATTCCAGATACAGACGATATTCCTACACCAACTCCTACAGAACCTCAATTTCCAACCGATATTCTTAGCTATCCTGATGCCCTGTACACAATTAACGAAATGAATGAGTTAACTTTATCAGGCCAAACTCCTGTACAAAAGAATTTAAAAATCGCAATTCCTTCAATAAACGTTTCGGCTAACTTGTATCAAGGAGAACCCTCTGAAGAATTCCTAAAGGAAGGTTTCTGGGTTAGCCCTACAGAGAGTGAACTTGGGGACGGGGAAACCGTTTTTTTCTGTAACCGTAGATTCTTTGGTCCAAACGATCCGAGGGGCTGTTGGAATATAGATAAAATAAACCGAACCGATAGAATAGTAATAAATTTTGAAACAGTTGCCCTGGAGTACCAGGTAGTAGGTATAAATATTTTTGAAGCTGACGATCCGTTAATATATCAAGTTAATCCGGATAAAGATCAGATAAAAATTGTTACAACACATCCTTTAGAGTCAAATTCACAGAGATTCGTTGTGTTGGCTGAAAGAGTAAAATAAGAAAGCTAGAAGCTAGAAGCTAGAAGCTAGAAGCTAGAAGCTAGAAGCTAGAAGCTA
>CAZYSE010000079.1:0-2919 GCA_964650085.1 uncultured Candidatus Saccharibacteria bacterium
TAGAACCAAGGCGAGATAAATCCATATATTTAGAAATTAAATCCGCTCGTAGGCTTAATGAATTGTCTCCTACCCAAACTCCTCCAAACAAAATATGAATTTCTGTAGCTCCCACAATGGTCGCCGTTCGTTCTACATTTCGAAATTTGAAACCTTGTTCGTCTTTGTCTATCCAAAACTCTAAAATTTTATCTAGTGACTTGAATTGTGGAATTTCGGTTCGCAATACTTCAAGAACATATGCTCTTTGATTAAAGTCGGCTTCAGGACGAAAAAAAACTGCAACATCAGAATCTGAAGTAACCTCTGCATAACCTTTGACTTTCGATCCAAAAATCAAAACTTGATCAAACAGGAATTGATTAAGCTCTGGGTGATTACGTATTAGTTCTGTAGCATTTGTAAATTCTCTAATGTCACTCTTAACTAATTCTAAACTTGGGTTAGATAAATCAATCACCTCAACGCTAAACTCGTTAAGTAATTCTGAGTTAATGATGCCGAGACGGCTAAGCTTGCGCATTCCTGAAGAAACTTGAGTTTTATCATCTAATAAAGAACCAAGAGTTCTAATAATTTGGATTTGCTCTTGAGATATAGAATTATTTCGTTGGCAATATTCGAATATTGCAAGTAGCACTAAGTTGTAAATGTTTTTATGATCAACCAAGTTTGTAATCTCAATTTGTTCTACAAGAGAACAATCCACAATAAGTTGAGCATACTTGTTTACTAATCTCTCAGTTTCTACTTCTTCAAGCCAACGTTTTCTACCATCAGAGAAATCTCCTTCGATGTTTATTCTGTTAACTTCTTCTAAAAAGTTTTTGAACAATTCATCTAAATTTGTAAACTTTTCGGTGCTTTCAATTTCAGTTGCAGATTCTGTAGCTGCTAACCCATCATTCAAAGACTCGATTAACTGTTCATCCTCGCAGATTTCTATTAAATACTGTACCTCTTCTAAAGTGACTATAGATTTGGCAAGCAGAAAAGGTAGCAAATGTGCTGCTTTACGTACTCTTTCTGGAGCAGGCATTCCTTCTTCGTGCACATCTCCATCTACAAAGCTAGCTCGTACATCGCTTTCATCTAGAAGTTTAAACCAGTTATTTCTATAAACTTCAATAAAATTTCTATAACAACTACTTAGTTCGTTTCCAAAATTTCGTGAGTTTGGTAATAGATTTAGGGGGAGATAAAGTATTATTCGAGCGTTATTTGAATCACTCTCAAGAAAATTTGTTAGTTGAGTATAAATATTTATCAAATCGTTTTCTGAAAGTAACTCTGATTTAAGAGCATCTGAAATATTTATTTTCGGATCAATTCTTGAGAAAACTAATCGTAATAGTTTTTCTAATTCGATTCTTTGTTTTGCTGCTTCTTGAAATTGGATATTGTTGGCGATTTTTTCTGGAAAGCTAGCTGCATTAAAAAGGCTTAAAGGTTGAGCTGAAACTTTTGTACTGTTCTGTTTTAATTGTTCAACCATTAAGTTTCTACTGGGTAAAATAAATGCTCCCAACCTTCTCGAGCTTTTCTATCTGAAGACTTCGGACCGTGAGCCACAGCGACTACAGGTACACCAAGTTTTTCTTCGACATATTGTAAATATATTTCTTCTAGTGTTTGATCCTCAGTTGCTGTTAATGTTGTGAGTACAGGAATACAGTTTTTTAATAATTCTGTAAGTCTTAGTTGATGGTAGTAGTGTTTTTCATCTTGAGTATTTGGATGGACTTTAATACCAGCAATAAGCCCATCCTTAATTTCAAAATATTCTTCGAGATCATCTTCTTCACTTTGGCATTTGTATCCAACGCAAACTTGCCATTCATTAAATTTGGAAAGCATATCTAGGAAACTTACCATCAATCCATCGAATGCTTCCTTACCGCCACTAATTTCTAATGCGTACTTAGTTGCTACAATGTCAAAATTGCCATTTCGAAATTCTCCTAACCAATCGTTGCCAGCGTTGTTGTGTGTTTCTTGGATTTTTTCTGTCAATTCTTGATTAAAAGAAACTAATGGACCAGCACCGTGTCGCGTCATATAGCATCGGAGAACCCCTAAACGAATAATTTTTCCGGGATATGTACATTCTTGAAGTGTATTCAAAACATCCTGCGCCGTCGGATCGATTTGAGTAGTATGCGGAATAAATCCATACCATGGATGAAGTAAAGCACCATGAGATGGTTCACCAACAATTGTGGTATCGTTTTCTAAAATTTCTGCTAAATAATCTCGGTCAACAATTCGCACAAGGTCGGATAAAATTGAGAATGCTTCAGCTGTAGAATTAACAATATTTGAATCGTGTAATACTTTCATTTCTGAAAATGCTTCGTCTGAAAGTTCTTCAATTCCTAACTGAGAAATTAATTTATTGGCTTCGCGAATCTTGTGTTGTCTAATAGCTTCGATTTTTTTAGCTAATTCAACAACTGGTAATTTAAAGTCACGAGCGAAAACAGAAAGTGCTGGAAACAATCTGGATTCCGTAACTGCATCTCCTACTCCTTTACCTATTGTTCCTTTTTTTTGTTCTCTTAAGATTTCCTTTAATCTGCTTAAAGCACCGTGAAATGGTGTAACTGTGAGACAATCATCGCTAATAGTTATCATACTAAATGGATCTACAACACCCTTCTCTTCTAATTCCAATGCTTCAGTGAACAAATCTACTGGATTTATCACCATGTGTTTTAAATGAGTTTTTGTACCGTTAAAAGTTCCGCAACCCAAATGACTGAACATCTGTTCTCTACCGTCTTCTGTAATAATGTGGTGACCAGCTTGTGATCCTCCAGATCTCAAAACTGTGTCGGCTTTAAGCATTTCGCACAGCCATTGCACAGAAGCACCTTTAGTTTCTTCCCCGATACCAAGACCGGTTAATATAAAAGCTCG
>CAZYSE010000080.1:0-2745 GCA_964650085.1 uncultured Candidatus Saccharibacteria bacterium
CTGAATTTTATGATGCAGAAAAGCAGACATATACTCTGAAAACAGAAAACCGAGTTCTAACTACTGAAGAATGGATGGGAGTTTTGGAATCTTGGGTAGCTAAATATCCTTTCATAAGTATCGAGGATCCATTTGCCGAAGACGATTGGGCAAACTGGTCGGCATTTACTGCAAAGTTTGGAACAGATTTACAAATAGTAGGTGACGATTTATTAGTTACAAATACTACTAGAGTTCAGCGAGCTATTAATGAGAAATCTTGCAACGCTCTTCTAGTAAAAGTTAATCAGATAGGAACTTTGACTGAAGCATTAAATGCTATGAAGATGGGAGCAAAGGAAGGTTGGAACAATGTTATGTCGCACAGAAGCGGAGAAACAGAAGACGTTACTATTTCTCATATTGCAGTTGGTACAGGATGTGGTCAAATTAAGACTGGAGCTCCAAGTAGAGGAGAAAGAACTGCTAAATACAATGAGTTGTTGAGAATTTCTGAGGTTTTATAAAACTAAGTACTGATGAAAATAAATTGGTCCGATTGGAATCCGTTTAAACGGAAGTATAAAGTAGCTTTTTGTTTCAATGGCGGAGGCGCGAGAACAACAGCATATCTAGGAGCGTACGATTTTTTGTACTCAAAAGGAGTGAGGCCGGTTGGATTTGTCGCGCAGAGTGCAGGTAGCTTAGTCGCTATATCTTTGGCTCTAGGCATAGATAGCATCAAAACTCGCGATTTTTTCAGAACATTTTCAATAAAACAACATGTGGACGGTTTGCCTTTACCCCTAGTGAACCAGGAAAGTTTACATGATTATTTCAAGACTTTTGTTCCGGACCAAGATCTTAGTCTATTTGAACCACCAATATATCTAGCGGCAATTGAGCTAAATAGCGCTCGTTTGGAATATTTACATCAGAGTGTTCGCACTGTTGATGCGGTGATGGCTACTTCTGCTCTTCCAGGAATAATTGGTCCGTACAGTATTGGCGACAAACGCTATGTGGACGGTGGCTTCATTAAAGGATCAGATGCTGCTTTCGCTAAACGGGTTTTTCCCGGACGTCCAGTGATCGAATTTGATGTATCTGGACATAATGGCTTTTTCTTTTTTAGAGAGATGGCCGTAAAGGCAATTGATTTAATCGAAGGTGGAGTTGCAACCGAAGATAGCAGAGAAGAGAAGCCTGACTATCATCTTCACTTTAATAACATTTTAGGGGGGACTTTTTCGCCTGATCAAATGGATGAGAATTATGAGGCAGGGTATAAGGCTGCTGAAGCTGCATGGCCAGAAATAAAAGCAATGCTTGAAAGCTAACTTAATTCCGATCGGTATAGGAACAGAGCTGTATGACGCCGAACTGCAGTGACTTTTTACAAGAAACGTTTTTAGACTATAATATTCGCATTTATTTTCTGATATAATCACGACTATAAATATTTAATTTTCCGTATGAATTTAAAGAAAACAAAGATTGTATGTACAATCGGTCCATCTTCGTGGGATCCAGAAGTAATGAAGGGTATGATAGACGCGGGTATGAACTGTGCTCGAGTAAATGGCGCATTTGCAAATGAAGATGAAATTGATAAAGTTACAAAACTTGTTCGTGATGTATCGGATAAAGTTTCATTGATGATGGATGTTAAAGGCCCTGAAGTTAGAATGAACAAATTTGCTGCTGCAATTCCACTAAAACCAGGTGACGAAATTATTATTGGCAATGATGATACTGCCGAAATTTACCCAGGCAATTACCCTGACTTGTATAAGCATTTAGACGTTGGACAAAGAATTCTAATTGGAGATGGAGATGTGGAGCTCAGAATAACAAAAATCGAAGGAGATAAAATGCATACAGAAGTTGTTTTTGGAGAAGTTCTTAAACCTGGAAAGGCTATGAATTTACCTGGAGCATCAATCGCTTCACAGATTTTAACTGAGAAGGATAAAGTAAATCTTGCTTACTCAATGAAAATGGGTTGGGATTATGTCTCTGCTTCATTTATTCAAAATGCAGAAGCTGCACGAGAGGTAAACGAGTTCTTGAAGGGTAGCAAAATGAAATTAATTGCTAAAATAGAAGACCAAGATGGAGTTGATAACATCGATGAGATTTTAGACGAAGTTGATGGAATTATGGTTGCTCGTGGAGGATTAGGGGTTGAATTAGGATTAGAATACGTGCCAATTGTTCAAAGAATTCTTATTGAGAAAGCAGTAATGGCGGGTAAAATTGTAATTACAGCAACTCAAATGTTGGAGAGTATGGCGACAAATCCTAGACCAACAAGAGCGGAAGCTAATGATGTTGCCACTGCAATATTTTTAGGCTCTGATTCGGTAATGTTGTCTGCTGAAAGTTCTGCTGGTGAATATCCTGTCGAAGCTGTTCAATTTATGAGCAGAGTAGCAGAAGTTTCCGAGCCTCTTTTAAATCCTACGCAGTATCACGAAGCTATGGATGTAGAGACACAAATCCAAGAATTAGCTAATACAACTATCGAGTTAGCCGTTTCAACAGAAGGGCTAGACGCAATCGTTGTTTATGATACAGACGGTGAGTTAGCAAGAATGATTGGTAGAAATATGCCATACGAACCAGTAGTTGCAGTTGTAGAAGATGCACAAGTTGCTAGATTCTTATCAATTGCAAAAGGAGTTTCTGTAGTAGCTAACGAAGCAGAGCTTGCTGAATTAGGTTTTCAAAAGATTTTGAAAGTGAATAGAGAAGATGAATCCG
>CAZYSE010000081.1:0-2723 GCA_964650085.1 uncultured Candidatus Saccharibacteria bacterium
TCCACCATAACGTCTGAAATTTTCATAGGATTACCATCGTTTTGACCGTTTAGAACCATCTGAATCGCTGCCTCTTTTATCTCATCGTAGCGTAAATACCATTGTGAAGACATTAGAGGCTCGACAAGAGCTTTAGTTCTCTCAGATATCAAAACGTTCTGCTTAACTTTCTCCTCTTTTTCTAGTAACCCTTGGTCCTTCAAATCATTCAGAATTTCTTCTTTAGCTTCTTTGTATTTTCTACCTTTGTATTTTTCCGGAGTTAATCCTACCAAAGTTAATCTTTTGTCGATAACGTTCTGATAAGTTATCGCTTTATCTGGATTTTCCTTGTTCCACTCCATCATAATTTGATTGTCATCTTGTGAATGGGCAGGTGTAATCTTTAAAGCTCCTGTTCCAAAATCTTCTAAGACTCTAAATGAAGTTATTACGGGAATCTCCCCCGCACTTGATGCGGGGTCAGTTAGTGGAATTCTGACCTTCTTGCCAACAAATTGTGTGAATCTTTTGTCCTTTGGATTTACTGCGACAGCTGTATCGCCAAACATTGTTTCAGGTCTTGTTGTTGCAACTGTTAAATACTCATCAGAATCAGTCAATTTGTATTTTATATAATAAAGACTTCCTTCTCTCTCCTCTCGTACACATTGATTGTCGGCAATAACACTTCGAGCTTTTGGATCCCAGTTTACAATTCTTACTCCTTTGTAAATCATTTTCTTCTCGTACATTTGTACAAAAGTTTCCAACACTGTGTCTACAATATCTGGATCAAGAGTAAAAGTATTCCTCGAAAAATCTGCTGAAAGTCCAATGTTTTTCTCGTCCTGCAAACCTATCTCCATGTTTTTGAAATTATATTCCATCATTTCTTGATAGAAATCCTCTCTCTTCATATCAAACTTGTTTCTCTTTTGTTTTTCTAAAACTTCACGCACAAAAACACCTTCTCCCTCCAATCCCGCATGATCTTTTCCTGGAAGAACAAGAACTTTCTTTCCGTTCATTCTTTGGTATCTTGCCATTGCATCCATGTAAGCATAACCAGAAATATTTCCAATATGAGGTCGGCCATATGCATTTGGAGGTGGGCAAATTAGGCACCAAGGTTTTCTTGAGTCCTTCTTCATTTCTTCCGTTGAATTTACAGAATCGGTAATGGGATTGTACTCAGGTCTGTAGTAGTCGTTATCTAGCCAAAATTTTAGAATTTCAGCCTCAAATTGTTTGTGTTCGTATGGTCCAGCTGGAAGCATAAGTATTTGTAATAATGATTGAATTATAATGTTCCACTTGATTTATATCAATGTACATTTCAAGCTTTGCTTATATTACAAAAGAATCAGTTTGTCGGTATTGTCTTAGAAAGAAACATTGTGTTATAAATTTAAGTATTACATCTTTAGATTGAACCAATGGATATTCCACAATACGATGCTGAGACTATAGAGGGAAGATACAATATAGCTTTTGAACCAGCCAGGTTAGAATTAATGAGTTTTACAGATGTACAAGAAAAGATAGATAATATTCTGGGTGAAGGTGTATACGTAGAGATGGTTGGGACTCTTAAATTTGGAGAAATATATGGTTCATGGAATATGCTTAGAACAAAGGCTCGTCAAGTAGAATCTAAGGACGAGTACAAAGATCTTTTACAAAAGTTGAGGGGATTAGCCGTAGATCTAAAAACACATCCACATAGGCATGTTAGGTCTTTAGCAGACTACCTCTTTGAACAGCCTCATTAACCATCACAAGTGGTAGCTGAAACTTCTGAGTTTTGTTCTTCAAGACTCTAAGTCTTCGTTTATTCTTGCTATACCAATTCTCTCATCGAACAGTCGTTCGATTGCATCAAGGCTTGGTGACTCGATTGAGGAGGTTACAATGCTTCCTTTTTGAAGCGTAAATGTTGAGCCATCTCGACATTTTAGGACAATGTCGATCTTTGGAATAAAGGCTATTAGTCCTCCATGTTCCATAAATTCTTTCTCTGAACCATAGTTTGGGTAGAAATTTCCGTATGGATTTAACTTATCGAAAAACTTTCTTTCGAGCATTGGGCGCAATGAAGGGAAATATTGTATAGTCCTCCCAATTTTTCGGGACAATCTGTAAAAAGTATCTCTTTCTTTGTCGTCGATATAGTCTAGAAACAGTGGTGAAGCGCCCTCTTGCGTTTCGATAGGCAGGTCAATTACAACTTCTGTTTGCACATCATCTGCAAATAAATAGTTTAGAGTTCTTGCCGCGGCTCTTTTGATTCCTAGCGGGGAAAAACTAGAAGGAGATTGCAACATAAGTTTATTGTTAACTATAAAATTATAGCAAGGTTGATTTAAGTTAGACCATAACTTGGAAGGGAATTTGCTGTTCGATTCTGCTCTATGATATTCTGTTTTTAGTTAACACACCTCTATGAATCCTAGAAACAGATTTAAGGAATTTTTCAAAGGCTCAGAAAAACAACATCGAATGTTCAACTACTTTATTAATGCAAAACAAACTGTAGGATTATCATTTCTTTTCTTGGCATTTTCGATTTTTGCTCTAGTTGCATACGAAGGAGGTGATGCTGGAAGAATTATTGTAATGATTTACGGCGCAATTGTAGTATTAATGGGATTCGCTTCTCTGCTCAGTTATGTAAGAAAAACAGTAGATTTGCAAAATGATGTTAAAGTAGCAAGGTACGTAGCAATCAATTCTATAAATAC
>CAZYSE010000082.1:0-2567 GCA_964650085.1 uncultured Candidatus Saccharibacteria bacterium
TCCTTCCTCCCCTCAAGGGGAGTGTCCGTTGTAGCTGAAAGCGTAGACGGACGTGGGGTGATATAATTTTGGCATGAATTCAGTACTTAGAGTTTTCCATTTTATTATTACTATTCCTCGACGTATAGTTCTCATTTTAATCAAGATCTACCAACAAACACTTTCTTTCGACCATTCATTTTGGGGAAAGTATTCCGGAGTACGTGTTTGCATCCACTCACCTTCATGTTCACAATATACATATGAAGCAATTGAGAAGTATGGTTTGATTAAAGGTGGCTGGCTTGGGTTTTGGAGAGTTTTGAGATGTGCTCCTTGGGGCAGAGGAGGATACGATCCGGTACCATAATGGAAGATCAAAGGTTTAAAGGATAAAAGGCTAAAAACTTCGGATGAAGGTTCAAGGCTCAAGATCCAATGGCAAACGCTATTCGTAAATCTAGAAATTATAGTCGTCTTCGAATCTCAATTCTGGCTTGGTGAATACGTTAGGCAAAGGAAGTTTCTCCTGAACAATTAGCTCTGTAACAGCCAAAATCACACGTGCTACTTCGTACTGATCTATCGCACCTTCCTTCATTATCATCTGTCTAAATTCTATTCCGTTGTCTCTCATCCACCTGAAATCCCAATTTTCATCTTTTAATTTTGTGCGAACCTGAAGGGCAATTGAGTTTATTCTTGCGTTTCTTTCTATTTGATTTTCGTCCATGGCGTTAAATTTATTTCGTCGAATATTATCACATTTATAATTTGTAAATAATTAGTAGTCTATACACAAGTCAGTTTTTCACACAGTGTTGAATTGACGAGAACATATACTCATAGTTTTTAGCAACTTCTCCACAATCAACAATATTGTTTCAACGCCCTGAAAGCCCTTCAACCATGTTTGCTAGTTATTTCATCCACTTCAATATCCACAAGAAAATATTGCTGGTTGTCTGCTATAATTCAGTGTAATCGGAAAGTTTTACACAAATACACAGTCCCTATTACTAAAATTAACTACTTATTATAAATATATAGTTATGAAGATAACGTTAAGTCATGAGAAACTCTCGAAAATGCTCATGTATACGAGTAGAGCAGTTAGCACTAAACCAAACATTCCAATCCTCTCAAATGTGAAGATGGAAGTGAATAAATCGAATTTAAACCTATCTGCAACCAACCTAGATATGGGGATAAACTTGTGGATACCTGGTGTTGTAGAATCAGAGGGAAGCCTTACTGTATCAGCTAAATTCATTGCTGATTTTGTTGCAGCATCTGCTGCAGAAAAAGTTGAGCTTGAATTAAAAGATAATGTATTAACGGTTGAAACAGAGAAATCTAAAGCTAACTTCAATATTATTCCTGCGGATGAGTACCCAATAATGCCTGTTATTCCAGAGAAATCTTGGTTCAGAATTGATAAAAATGAACTGATCAAGACTTTAGACAAAGTTTTATTTGCTTGTTCAACAGAATTAACTCCTGGAAAAGTACATATGTCTGGTGTTTTAATCGAAGTTGAAGGAGAAGAAATTGGATTTGTAGGATTAGACGGTTTCAGACTTTCAAAAAGATTAGTAAAAGCTATCGAGATTAGTCCATTAGAAAATGTACCTCAAGTAATTGTTCCTGCAAAATATTTAAGTGAATTAGCAAAGATTGCTTCCGATGCATCAGATGTAGAAGAAGTTGTTGTTTACTTAAGCGACAATAGATCTCAAGTAATATTCAAATTAGAAGAAATCGAATTTAGTGTAAGACTTTTAGAAGGTCCATATTCTGATTATAAAAAGATTATGCCTGATTCAAGTAGCTTTACATTCGAATTCAAAAGAGTAGATATGGAGAATGCAATTAAAGTTGTAAGTACTTTTGCAAGAAGTAATTTAAACTACAAAACTTTAGTTGACTTCGATATCGAAAATAAAAGCTTTAAAATGAAATCTAGCGTTACAGATGTTGGAGATAACGAAACTGAAGTTGAACTTATTAACATCGATGCTCAAACTGATTTGAACGTTGCTTATAACCTAAAGTATCTTCAAGATATTGTTAACCATACAAAAGGAGATACAATCAAACTTGAAAGCAAAGGTGCTCTAACTGCAAACGTTTTCAAAGATAGTTCAGACGAAAAATTCATACACATTTTAATGCCATTAAGAAGAGATGCTTAAACTTCGCCCTTTAGAACAAGGAGAGGAAAGCCTATGGGAGCAGATTAATTTAGCTTCTCCAATGGGAACATTTCTCACCTCGATTTTTTGGATGAGTTTTTCTGCAGAGTATAAAGGAATTGGTGTAGATGCGTACTTCATTGTGGATCAATCAAACAAACCTGTTGGAATTATTCCAATTGAAATTAGCAACAGAAGATTTTCTAAAATTGGATTTTCAAACTACAGCCCAGTTCTTCTCTCCGAATCAATGATCCCAGAAGCTTTAATTGCCATAAGGGCATACTTTGCCTCGTATTTAAAAGAAAATGGATTATTTGCTTTAAGAGTTCATCCTTTTTTAAAAATAAATACTGAAGAAGCTGTAAAAATGGAAACATTTACAAAATCACT
>CAZYSE010000083.1:0-2538 GCA_964650085.1 uncultured Candidatus Saccharibacteria bacterium
TTTCTAGTTCTTTAAGAAAGTAAGATTCTGCTTCCTTTCTTACCTGACCATTTAATACAACAATTGTCTTAAATGATATATTTTCAATTTTTGAATCTAGAAGCGATTGAAATGTCAAATCAAACTTTTTAAGATGCATTCTATGTAAAGGTACAATGAATGTTATTTCTCTGCTTTTGTTCTTTCCTTCTTTATGAATCTTGTACATATATTTTTAGTCAATAGTTTAGAAAGTCCAGGCATCAAATCTATGGACTTCTTACGGTTAAACAAATATGATTAGTTTTTAAACGCTCTCTGGTGCATTATGATATTTGTAATACTCTTAGGTACAATGTCTTTTTCTTGCACACCAATAGATTTTAGAAAAGTTTTGATTCTTTGTTTTACCCTTTCAGAGTCTTCTTGGGTTGCCATAACTTCTACTTCAATTCCTAAACCAAAATCTTGAATATCTTCTAAACATATTTCCATATCATCTAAAATAAACTTTTCTCTATCCTTATCTAGTTCAAAGAAAAATTTATATCCACTATCTATCATTTCTTGATTAGCTTTCTCAAAATCATTTCTTGGTTCCTCTTCCTCTTTCCAAGAGTTATGATCTCCCTCAGAAGTAATAATTTTTTTATTATATGAAATAGAAACTACTCCCTCTTTTTCTTCCTTTCTGATTCTCACAGAATAAGATCCG
Organism: uncultured Candidatus Saccharibacteria bacterium; assembly: GCA_964650085.1. Taxonomy (GTDB): domain Bacteria; phylum Patescibacteriota; class Dojkabacteria; order J137; family J137; genus KLAP211. The sequence goes on from CAZYSE010000083.1 coordinate 695, forward strand.
ACCTTATTCATTTCTGCATTCTCAACAGTTTGACAACTCTTATCACAATAATAAACATCATGAATAGATCTTACACCTTTTGAAACAGCACCTGATCTTACAATCGTTTCTCGTATTGCATCAATATCTTCTCCTTTTATTAGCGCTCTAACTTCAATTTCTTGGTCTTTCATAAAATTATTAATAAAAATTAAGCTTCTTGAAATAGTGGAGATACTTCAATACTAACCACTTTAGCTCTTAAAGATCCCCCATCTGCTTCATATTTTACTGTTTCTCCTCGTTTTGCGCCAAGAATTGCACCTCCAAAGGGAGTAGCCGTACTTACAACAATATTTACATCTCTATCGAATCCATACTTCTCAGCTAACAAAACTGCATCATTTTTAGTTACCAATGTTACAGAGATCCCATCCCTTGGTGCATATTCGTCATCTGGAAGCTTTACTTTTATTTTGTGCCCTAATACAACAAAATCAGTTTGTTCAGGTGTTTTCATTACTTCTGTACCATTGGAAGCATCTTTTGCTTCTGAAATAGATCTCATTAAAGTTTTCTCTTCCCTTTCAAGTTCATATAAAACAGGATCATCCCAAGGATCGCCATCTTTGCCAAATTCTCCCTTTTTCATCCTTGTATTAGCTAATCTTTCTTCCAATTCTGATATCCTTCTTCTCATTAATTCAAATGATTGAGGCATCATTACATTTGGTGTCTCTTGGGCCATAGAAAGGTTACTTTTAAAAATAAATTGTTATTGAACTTTCTGTTTTAATTCTTGAATTAGCTTTCCTTCATGTACTTTTTCAACAAAATCAACTAATTGACTATAGAGTTCTGATAATTTACCATCGTTAATTATAGTAAAATCTGCCATTTCTAAACACTTAGCATTTTCCTGTTGGTGTTCTTGCCCTTCCTCTCCATTTTCTCTTCGGTCACATTCTAAAAACTCTTCCCATGTTTTTGGATCAGAAGGTCTTTGTCTTTGTAAAACCCTTTCAAATCTTCTGCGTTGGTCGCTTGTAACACCTAACACAAATGTCGATATTTCAGATGATTTTAAAATCTCAATCTCATTGGGATGTCTTACTCCATCGACTAACATAACTCCACAGGTATTGTCATTTACAAGGCTATCGACTACCATCTGAGCAAATATCCCATTTCCTTTCTCTCGTCTCAAGCTATTTGCATGAATTTGCAAATCTGCCCTAGTTGGAGATTTTATACCTAATTGGGCGACATACTCTCGAACTTTGGTAGATAGTGAGATGTATCTTACATTTTGAACCTCAGTCAGTAAATTAGCTATTGTACTTTTACCTGCACCAGAAGGACCCACTAAACAAACAATTTTCTTAGTACTCATAACTCTTTAGGCTGATAAGATCTAGAATGATCCCTGAATACTGATATTCCTTTTAGTCCTAACTTGTAGGCTAAAATCTGAATCTCAACAATATTATCAGGTGTAGAATCAGCCGGTAAATTTACTGTTTTCGAAATAGACTCATCTACCGCTTTTTGAACTTCAGCAACAGTTAAAAGATGATCTATTGGGCTTATCTCAGTAGCTGTTACTAATACTTTTCTTATATCTTCAGGCAGATCAGAAACATCTACAGCTTTCCCTTCTTTGTATAGCTGTTCAACAATACCAACATAATCAAGTGAATAGCGTCTCAATATTTCAATTACCACAGGATTAACACCATATCTATCAGATAGTTTGAAAAGCGGTTCCACTCCTGTTGATGCCCCAATTACCATCCCACTTCTTCCTGTTGGAGGTAAAGCTATAGTTGTAGCATTTCTAAGTTGACCTGTTTTGTAAATTTCTT
>CAZYSE010000084.1:0-2509 GCA_964650085.1 uncultured Candidatus Saccharibacteria bacterium
AATTGGCAAAAGCTATTGTTGTTACTTTCCAACTTCCAACACCAAACAATATTGCAAACATTGCTAAACAAGAGAAGGTTCTTGTTAGAAACTACGAAGTTATTTACGAAATGTTCGACGAAGTTCAAGAAGTGTTGAATTCTATCGGCGTTCCTCAAGTTGAAGAAATCGAAGTTGCTAGAGCAAAAATCAAGCAATTGTTCACTCTTACAAATGGAAACGTTGTACTAGGTTCAGAAGTGATTAAAGGAACAATGTTAAGAGGTTACAGAGTTTGGATAGAAAGGATAATTAAAGGAGAGAAGTACGAAGCTGGAAGAGGAAAAATTGCATCTTTAAGAATTCAAAAGAACGAAGTAAAAGAAGTTAAAAAAGGTTTGGATTGCGGAATTATTCTAGATGTACCAATCGAAGGTGTTGTAGAAGGTGATGAAGTTGTTGCTTACAGAGTAGAATAACGTGCATCCTGCGGGATGCAAGATTGAAAGATTCAAGATTTACCCCCATTCCTATGGTTCTAAAATATCCCTCAAATCTTTAGCCACTTCTTCTAAATCAGATTCTTTAGGATCCAGCATCATAAAGTCATCCTCAGGTTCTTCCTCCTCCTCAATAGCTTCGGTCTCAGAATTTGCTCTGTTCTGGCTAAGTATAAAGCCAGTTAAGTAACTGCCATCTATATAGCCTGTTGAGAAATTAAAGGTGTTGTACACATCCTTGTCATCAAATAAAATGTATCCTTCGTAAATTGTACTTTCTGCAACGTCTGTTACGGGATGAATCTTGGAAATTTCTGCAACTAAGTACCAGAAAATTGCCAGGAAGTTTTTAGATTCATCATTCAAGAAACGAGTCCTAGTTGTGCTAGATATTTTTTTTAAAATTAGTGCTTTTGTCTTTTCTGGGATAAACATCGGATATTTTGCATGCGATAATGCTGTGAGCATAAATACGCTCAATTTAACTCTATTAGGCAGAACTTCCACTACAGCATTTATAAACTCTGTCTCTTCAGGACTCGTTTCAAAACTTTTTCTTAAAGCTCTTACTTTTGGTTCTTTATCTACCGTTTGCATATAGAGAGAAGCATTTAGCATGTTTCTAACTTTGAGAGTAGCATCTTTATCGTCTGCATCTTCATCTGCATCAACAAGGTCAACTTTTGGCTGATCTTCAACTTTTTTTCTTTGAAATGGATTCTCTCCGGATGGATAAATATCACCACTGATTTTTGACAACTTAGTTGCTGTTTCAAACCGAGGATTAAACTTTGCATCTACATTCAATTTTACTCGGTACTGGGAGAAAGCAGCTCGATACTTATAAGTCATTTCTCTCCAAAGGGTAAAGGCAAAAATTTTTGTAAAAAGCTTGTCAGTGTCGCTAAGCATTTCAACAAGAATTTCGGATCCTTCCATTTCCGATATTAATTTAAGGAGTTCGCTTGGTAGCCTAGTCAGGTAACCTTTGCCCATACCTTGAGTTATAAAAATATACTCGGTCTCCGATACAGTTAGTGGGGGTAAAGTGCTCTCAATTAGTTTAAATAAGAATTCAGCCATGCCCACGATTGTTGTTCGTTGAACAGTCTTATCAATGGCTTTCCCGTTATAAAACCTCTCCGCCTTGTTAAAATGAGCTCTGAGAGTGCTTATGTCCGCACTGTCTAATTGAAGATTGTCTGGCCAGTTGTTCATAAAAACGCTGCTTGAAAATTATCCACAAAGATAATAACATATACCTGCTATATCAAATTAATACTTAACATATGAGAATTACAAAAGTTCACGCTCGACAAATTATTGACTCCCGAGCAACTCCAACTTTAGAAGTAGATTTATATTTAGAAGATGGCTCCATGGGAAGAGCAGCTGTACCTAGTGGTGCTTCTACGGGCGCCCACGAGGCGTTGGAATTGAGAGATGGGGATAAGTCGGTATTTTTAGGAAAGGGGGTTACAAAAGCAGTAGAGAACGTTTTAAAGCTAAATGATGTTTTGGCGGGAAAAGGATTCGAAACTCAGGAAGCTTTAGATTCATTTTTATTAATGGAGGACGGAACTGACAACAAATCAAACCTTGGTGCAAATGCTATTCTAGGAATCTCATTAGCTTTCGCGCACGCAATGGCAAACTCTAAAAAGGTTCCGCTTTTTAGATACATAAACGAAATTTATGGCAGTACTCCGATGAAATTACCAACTCCAATGTTCAACATTATGAATGGTGGAAAACACGCAAACTGGTCTACAGACATTCAGGAATTCATGATAGTTATTCCAAATGCAGTTTATTCTGAGCAGTTAAGAGCAGCTTGTGAAATCTTCTTGAATTTAGGAAAGATTTTGGAACACAAAGGAATGAATATAAACATTGGTAACGAAGGAGGATTTGCTCCTGGCTTTAAAAACAACGAAGAAGCATTTGAGGTTATCTCAGAGGCAATTCAACAAGCAGGATACAAATTAGGAGAAGATGTTACATTTGCTTTAGATGCAGCTTCTACTGAA
>CAZYSE010000085.1:0-1458 GCA_964650085.1 uncultured Candidatus Saccharibacteria bacterium
AATAACTTATTTACATACCTATATGAGATTCGATTTAAATATTTCAAAGAGAACTAAACTTTTCTTAATTGCAGGTTCTGTACTGCTTATTTCTACATTAATAGCCGGGGCTATCGTGCTATCTTCTAAACAACCAACCCTTGTTGAAGAAAAAGATGAAGAAACAGAACAATCTCCTATCTCCTATGCCAGACCAATTATCGACGAAGATGAAGACATTCCTGTGGAAGAAACTCCTGAAGATATTGATTATCGCGCCCAACATGAAGCCTCCATTGTTCAATACGAAAACAAACAATACGATGCATTACTTGGAGGATTCTTTTTCTATCATGCAGCGTTTATAAAAGTACTTGCCGAACCATCCACATACTCAATTACACAGACAACACAAAACTCTATGGAATTAAATATTTATGGAGCAGTAGTTAGAGTTTCTGTACCCTATGAAAGTTTTGGTTCACCATTTATCACGGCTTCTAAACTCGATACGAATAGATTTGTGGAATTTGCGAACCTTTACAGAACAACAAGCGAATTCCAGCCAGGGTTTAAATATGTGAGTTACGTTTCGAACACAAAAGAATGTGCTATTTTCGATTCTATTTACCCAGCACCATGTGCATCCAATACTCTAGCATTTTTGAGTGAAACTACATCTTTACAAGATTATATTCTGGACATAAGTTGCCAAGGTACAGCAGAATCATGCGATAAGGCTGTAACAGCATTGTCTATAGAACCTCAATTTAATACAGATAGCAGAGCTTCTACTGGTCTTGCATATTTCTTCAATTCAAAAGTTATAGCTAAACCTGGAACATTTGCTGTTCGAGACCTGAATACTTATCCTTCAAGCTTTCCTAACACTGGAGCGCAGGTAGTGCAATACGAATTCTTTGACCTAAACACTTTAGTTAATCTATATGAAGTTACTGGGGCAACAAATGTATATGGAGGACTTGGTCAACCTAAAAAAGTAACAAGTCCTATAGTATCTAGAACTTTTGAAAACTTAAGTGGATTTGCAGTAGGAGTGGACACAACAGTCGAGAACTACTACTTCGTTAGTAACGTGAAAAACACAGGTTGCTCAGCTGGCTCTGGAGTCCAAATTCCAGCACCTTGTTCAGAAATTGACGGTGCTAAGCTAACAGGCATGTCTAGTTCAAATAATCCAACCTACGCTCAACTAACTTGTAGAGGAACTTTTGATAATTGCGTTGAATCTTTAGAACGAATAATTCTATTTGTTGCAACTAAGAACCCTTAAGAATATACGCCCCCTTTTCGATAGACGAGGGGGCGTGTCATTTTCTTCCCCTGGGCTTTCATTCTAAATCCTTTTACTGATATAATCTGCTTTATGCAAGAAAACATCTTGATAAAAACACTTCTTTGCCCCTTTTGTTGTTGAAGTTCGAAAATTCGTATATTACTTAACTTGAACTGAACAAA
>CAZYSE010000085.1:1495-2409 GCA_964650085.1 uncultured Candidatus Saccharibacteria bacterium
TCCATACTTTTCTTTATATTCGTAACATATATCTTCTTACTCTTGCGCACACAGGATTTTAGAGCGAAAAGAGTAGGGGAAGCAGTGTTCCGCAACTCCGAAAAGCAAACCAATGTACTTTTTGTATTCCCTCACCCAGACGACGAAACAATGGCTTCAGGAGGACTAATAAACAAGCTTTCCAAAAGTAAGGACTTCAATGTTCACGTTCTTAGCATTACTAAAGGAGAAAAAGGTAAAGAACTTTTAAATATCCCCGACGAAGAGCTTGGCCAGATAAGACAAGCCGAGTTTGAAAATGCTACGCGTATTTTAGGGTCACAGAATACAGCATTGTGGGATTTTCCAGATGGAGATGTTGCAAGCAACGCAGATATGGTCAAAACTCAACTAGCAAACTATGTGCTTGGAAATAATATTCACACAGTTATTACCTACGAGCGTACAGGAATCTACGGACATAAAGATCATGTTGCTTTAGCAAAAATTGTAAGCGAGTTAAAGAAAGAACATGTGGAGATAAAAGTTTTCTACTCCACGATTCCAGAAAAGTATGAGACAATCCTAAACTTTTCTAAACATATTAAAGACCTCGAGCTTACTAAAACAACCCTTTGCCAAGAGCCTGAATTTCGATTAAATATAATTGGAAATGTAAATCGCAAGTACAGAGCAGCTTTGAGTTACAAATCCCAAAGGTTATCCCATGCGTTTCCGTTATGGGCGAGCCTTTTCTTATTACCTTTTGAGTACTATACTACAAAGTATGAGTAACAAAGAACAAGAATCAAAAATCAATAAAACTGATTCTTGATTTTTAATATTTTGATTTTTTAAATTAATTATGAAACTATACGATTCGTTAACTAGGGAAGTTAGGGATTTTAAAACTATCGAAGAAAAGAAAGTAAGAA
>CAZYSE010000086.1:0-2340 GCA_964650085.1 uncultured Candidatus Saccharibacteria bacterium
AGATAATCAGACCGAAAATTCTTTAGAGGAGCTTGATTATACTTTAGGCAAAGTACTGCGCTATCTTTCGATGATACTAGGAATAATATCCAGTGTAATTCTGCTTGTCAGTTACAGACTCAACTTTGTTCAAGCTTTCTCTCAAAATCCTGCATTCGCTTTTTTTGTAGGGGCGGCTATTTTGTTGTTTGTTTATTCGCTGTATCTACTTAGAGATAAAAGCTACGCACATAGAAGTGGAAGCTTAGTAAAACAAGACTTTAGAACTCTTAAAACGATTCAATTTGATAAGTACTTCGACTTTGAATCTTCAAGAATCTTAAGGCTTTCAGTAGAAAGAAAGGAAACTTTTTTAACAAATCTTCTAAACAGTTTAGAAAGGTATACAGACTTAGCTTACATTTTTGAACATCGATTAGGAGTAAATTGGTTAGCCTTTAAACAAAAAGCGGATTTATATTTTGCTTCTACAGACATCACATACAAAGGAAATATTTTGAATTTCTTGAATAGCCTTTTTACCAACACGTTATATTTTCAACAAGATCAAGTAGATGTAGATATTGTTATCAACTCTTTCATTAAATCGTTCTTGATAAAACCTTTAATGGAATTCAACATTACGGATGCTGATCTCGAAGGTTTAAAGCTATGGCAACAAAACGAAGTCCTTAAGAAAAACTATCAAGAGAGCTGGAAAACTCTTTCTCAACTTAAACCAAAAGGAGATATCAACAGAAGTTTTACATCCCGAGCAACTCCAACCCTCGATCTTTACGGAGAAGATCTTACTAAGATGTTTGCTTCAAACAAATTCGAATTATCAATTGGTAGAGAAACAGAAATGCGTGAGTTAGTAAGAATTCTTCAGAAACCAGAAAACTCCAATGTACTTTTGATTGGAGATCCTGGAACTGGAAAAACTAGATTTCTAAATCACTTAGCAAATAAAATGGTTGTAGAAGATATGCCTAAATCTCTTCAAGATTATAGACTTATTAAGTTGGATTTAAACAAAGTTTTCAATCAAGCTAGTGGAGCAGATCAATTTAAAATCGTAATCGAGAAATTGTTTAGAGATGTTCAGATTTCTGGAAACATCATTTTAATTTTAGAGGAAATAACCTTCATTCTAAATGTGAGAGAGGAAGCAAAATCTGAAATTGCAAACACACTTATAACTCTGATCAAAAACTCTCAAATCAAAATTATTGCTACAACAAATCGAAATAACTTCAACAAGTTTGTTAAGCCAAATAAAGCTCTCGAAAGTTTATTCGAAATCGTTAACTTCCCAGAGCCGAGTAGAATAGCAACGGTTCAAATTCTTTTAGACGAAGCATCGGAATTAGAAAAGCGCTACGGAATAATAATTCAGGTCAATGTTGTAAAAAGAATAGTAGAATTTTCACCAAGAATTGATTCTGACCGAGCGCTACCGGACAAGGCAATAAATATTTTGCAGGAAGGAATCATCTTAGCGCAGTCAAAAGGATTAAAATTTTTGAACGAATCTGTTATTGACGAGCTATTATCATCGAAAACTGGAGTGAAAGTTGGAGCAATTTCTGAATCAGAAGTTGATAAATTGAAAAAATTAGAGGAAGAAATGCATCAAAGAGTGGTTGGACAGGAAGTTGCAGTTAAAAGTATTGCAATGGCTGTACGAAGATCACGAAGTGGATTAAATAGTACTAACAGACCCGCAGCTTCATTCTTGTTCTTTGGTCCAACTGGTGTTGGAAAAACAGAAGCAGCTAAAACACTTGCAGATGTTTACTTTGGAAACGAAGGCTTACTAATTCGAGTAGACATGTCGGAATATCAAGAAGAAGACAACTTAAAACGACTTATCGGTTATATGGACGAAAAAGGAAACTATCAAGGTGGATTCCTAACAGAGAAAGTTAGAGCTAGACCATTCTCGCTTGTTCTTCTAGACGAAATTGATAAAGCCAATAAGAAGGTTTTGGATTTATTCCTACAAGTTCTTGATGAAGGTTTTCTAACAGACGGAATGGGTAGAAAAACCGACTTCAAAAATACAATCATCATTATGACAAGTAACGCAGGTTCTGCAGAAATAGCAAAATCAACATCTGCAGGAGAAGACTACAAATCAATTTACGAAAAGGGATACGAGGCTTTAAGAGAATTCTTTAGAATCGAATTCTTAAATAGGTTCGACAAAATCATCATGTTTAAATCGCTTACATTAATTGAAATTGAACAAATTGTAGAAATCATGCTTCAATCTTTACGAGGAAAATTATTAACAAAAGGAATAAGTATGGTTTGGGATTCGAAGACTCTAGAAGAACTTGCACAGCTTGGATACAA
>CAZYSE010000087.1:0-2331 GCA_964650085.1 uncultured Candidatus Saccharibacteria bacterium
AGGTGTGGAGCGAAACATCACCCCGCCGACATGGAAGTAATTAGCTCAGAAGATATGCAGGTTACTGCTAAAATTGAGTGTAGTAGCTGTAAAGCAACTTACTTGATGCATATAACTATGCCTATGGATGGAGTAGTATCCGGTAAAAAATCTCTTTTTAAAACTGATTTAAGCCAAGGAGAAATTAAAAAGTTTTCTGATGTAGCTGAAATTGAAAATGAGGAAATCCTTGACTCAATCATCGCTATGAAGAAAGTAAAGAGTTTTAGCGATTTGAACAATTTAATCTCCAACAATTCTGACGAATTTGCCGACTGACTTAGTTAATGAGTCTATCTCGGATTCTTCAGCCGAGGTTAAAATACATTGTTCAATATTTTTCACTATTATCCTGCCACAAATCTCTCTGTTTTTCGTGTCGAGCTCAGACATTAAATCGTCGATCAAAAATACTGGAATTTCTTCTTTTTTTCGTTTGAGCAAAAAGTACTGAGTTAGCTTATAAATAAATGCTCCTACTCGCTGTTGCCCTCTTGATCCCAAATATCTTAGATCTATGCCATTCATATATATGCTAATTTCGTCCCTATGAGCCCCGTAGAGGCTCTTGCCGGCCCCAAGCTCCTTGTGTCTTCCTGTGGCTATCTTTTCTTCTAGAACCCTTCGATATTCGCTATGTTTATCATCGCTTCCGGAAATATCTACATGTTCTTTGTGACTAATTCTAACTGTAGTGTAGCGCTCTAGGTCAATTTCTTCTGAAGTATCGTTTAGAGCTTCTATATATTCCATTCTCAAGGTATAGAGTTTACAGGATAAATCGATTAGTTTTGTGTCCCAAAAGTTCATACCGGAATAATCTGCTTCACCATCTCTAATCAATTTGATTTGTGCATTTCTTTGTTTGATGATTTTTTTGTATTCGGTAAGTGTTATTCGATAATCGCCATCGATTTTAGATAGAAAACTGTCCAAATCGTCTCTTCTGACAGTAGAGTCACCATCCACTATGTTTACACTGGCTGGTGCGAATAATAAAACAGGTATTTTGTCGCCTAGTTTGGAGGCTGGTACTGCTTTTTTGTTCAAAGTAGAAGTTATCCCCCCTTCAGCAGCTATAAACTTTTCTAACTCACTTTGGTTTTGCAGTTCTAAAGAAACCCTTGCGAAGTCCTTGCCTGCAAGGATTAACTGATTAATTTCCGCAATAGTCCGAAAAACTTTATTGTACGAAATGAAGTAAATAGACTCTAACAAATTTGTTTTCCCTGAACCGTTTGGTGCAATAACCAGGTTTACACCGGGCTCAAAGTCCACGGCAAGTTCCGGAATATTCCTATAGTTTTGCAGGGTGACATTTTTGATCATAAATGAATGATACTTTACAAGTTCAAATAAAGTCCATATTTATTTGTAAGTTGACTGTATAGAGGTATAATTCACTTATTATTTTTAAAATCTTCTCTATGAACGTAATTCGAAATTGGTTAACCGCAGAACGCATATTGCCTGAGCATCAAGATTTAGAAATTAGACAAGTTTATGTGTGGAACTGGACTACTGACGATAAGATAGTTTTAGTTTCAAAGAATGGGACTTCTTGGCAATTCCCAGGCGGACACCCTGAAACAGGAGAGAGTATCGATAAAGCCGCAAGACGTGAAATGTGGGAAGAGGCAGGGCTAGACATTGGAGAATTAGAAACTACTTTCTTTGGATATTACGTTATTACAGAGGCGGATGAAAATGAGACCCAAACTTACCTTCAAGTAAGATTGAAACTTTCTTTAGGAAAATCATCTAGCGAATTGGATCTACAGACTCACGAAGTAGAAGGAGACAACGATTCAATCAAATTTGTTGAAGCTGTAACTCTAGAGGAGGCTACTTCCAGAATTTCGTGGTTGAGCAGTACCGATGAGTACAAAACTGTTGTTACAGAGCTGAATCAATAAAATCTGCTACGGCTTTAGCTGAACCCTTAATCAAAGCACATTTTGCTATTTTTGAAATGTGCTTTGCTGTATCTGATCTTTTTAACGCATACACTTGAGTATCTAAAGACTTGATAGGAAAAGTGAAATTGTTAATTCTTCTACTTATTCCTCGGGCCTTTCTTGAAAGTTCTTCATAAATATGAAAATCGGCTTTCGATTCATCCCAAACTTGAATTTCCGTACTAGAATTCGATAGGACAGGAACAATCATGCAACTTAACCTTATTGGTAGTTTAGTTAACTGAATATCCAAAGTTTTTGATAAATCAATTCCATTGTATTTGCTTCCAATAGAATAGTTCAGCTCTTGCTTATTAAATTTCAACCTAGAAAT
>CAZYSE010000088.1:0-2286 GCA_964650085.1 uncultured Candidatus Saccharibacteria bacterium
CCGTGTCTCCTAGAATATCTGTAGTCTTCCAACCAAAAACTGTGGAATAAAACTTGCTAACTCTTTCTTGATCATCGTAAGGAACTTCGAAATGTTGAACGCTATTCATATATATTCATTTAAAAATTATAAAGTAGTTTAACTATTGAGCTGGTTCCCAAAGTTCTATCTTATTGCCTTCAGGATCGTATACCCATCTGAATTTACCAATTTCATCATCCATAATATTTTCGTCAATTTTTACGTTATTGGCTTTTAGCTGTTTAATCATTTCATCCATGTTTTCGACTCTAAAGTTAAACATGAACTGCTGATTTGCTGGGAAATAATCTGTGTCGTGATTGAATGGGGCAAATACTGTGAATCCAGCCTCTTGTTTCCAAGGTTCTCTATGTTCTGGGCCTACTCCGATGATTCCGAAATTGGTTTCGTACCATTTTGAAAGCATTTCTGGATTCTTTGCTCGAAAAAATGTTCCTCCTAATCCTGTAATTTTCTGCATAAGTTGATTATTAACTTTTTATATTATAGAGATTACAGGATCTTTTTCAACCACTCGCCTGTATAGCTACCTGGTGTATTTGCAACTTTAGTTGGTGTGCCTTCTACAAGAATTTCTCCTCCCTTAGCTCCGCCTTCTGGTCCTAAGTCTACGATCCAATCAGCTGTTTTAATTACATCTAGGTTGTGTTCAATTACAACAACTGTATTTCCTTTATAAACAAGACCGTGAAGTACTATCAATAGTTTTCTAACGTCTTCAAAGTGCAATCCAGTTGTTGGTTCATCTAGAATGTAGAAAGTCTTTCCAGTTGATCTTTTTGCTAGTTCTGATGCTAATTTTACTCTTTGAGATTCTCCACCCGACAGAGTAGTAGCAGCTTGCCCTAGCCTAATGTATCCAAGTCCTACATCCATCAATGTCTGGAGCTTAATTGAAATTGTATTTATATTTTCAAAGAAACTCGCCCCTTCTTCAATTGTCATGTTTAGAACTTCTGAAATATTCTTCCCTTTGTAATCAATTTGCAAAGTTTCTCTGTTATATCTTTTTCCACCGCATTCTTCGCAGGTAACATAAACATCTGGTAAGAATTGCATAGTGATTTTAATAAGTCCAGCACCTTCACATTTCTCGCAACGGCCACCTTTTACATTGAAACTGAATCTACCAGCTTTGTATCCTCTAACTTGGGATTCCTTTGTGCTCGCAAATATATCTCTGATTAAGTTGAAAACTCCCGTATAAGTTGCTGGATTAGATCTTGGAGTTCGTCCTATTGGCGATTGATCCATATTAATTACCTTATCGATGTGCTCCAGTCCTCTTAATTCGCTATAGTGTCCAGGCATTTCCTTCGCGTCGTAAAAATGTTTAGCTAATGCATTATGCAATACATCATTTACAAGAGATGATTTACCAGAACCAGATACTCCTGTAATTGCAACGAACTTTGCCAATGGTATTTCTAGATCGACATTCTTTAGGTTATTATGAGTTACTCCATAAAGTCTAATCATGTTTCCTTCATTGTCAGTTTTCGATTTCTTTAGTCCCAATTCTTTCAAATCTTTTTCAACATTTTCTTTTGTAATTACCATTTCTCCGGATAGATATTTTGCTGTCAAAGAGTCTTTAACATTTAGGATATCCTTCAGTGTTCCTTGTCCAATTACCTTTCCACCATGTTCTCCTGCCCCAGGCCCTATATCAACAATGTAATCAGCCTTTTTGATTGTGTCCTCGTCGTGTTCTACAACAATCACTGAGTTTCCTAAATCCCTAAGCCTTTCTAAAGTTGCTAGTAATTTTGCATTGTCTCTTTGATGTAATCCAATTGAAGGTTCATCTAAAACGTACATAACGCCTGTTAAGCCTGTTCCTATTTGTGAAGCTAGCCTAATTCTTTGGGATTCCCCACCAGATAACGTTTTTGCTGTTCTGTTTAATGAAAGATAGTCTAATCCGACAGAGTTCAAAAAGTTTAGTCTAGTTGCAATTTCTTTGAACACTTGTTTCCCAATTTCTTTTTCTTGATGGCTCAGAGAGTCTTCTTCTAAAGTTTCAGGTTTCAATCCAAAAATATCAAATAGAGTAGAGGTGTTGTTCGTTTCGAATTTACCAGATGGATTTTGCACCCATTCGATCCATTTATAAGAATCTGCAATGCTCATATTTCCAACGTCAACAATGTTGAAGCCTTCTATTGTAATTGCAAGAACGTCTTTCTTTAATCGGTACCCTTTACATTCAGTACAAGGTTTTTCGATCATGTATTCTTCAAC
>CAZYSE010000089.1:0-2254 GCA_964650085.1 uncultured Candidatus Saccharibacteria bacterium
AAATAGTTAGGACGTTATGATTGTATCACAAAGAATTAGAAGATTAATCTCCAAGGAACTAATTTTACTCCAACAGTACACATTATCCAGTAAGGTAACCCTGGAATCACAACGGCTTTATTCCTTCTAAAGCAATAGTAGGCTCTTCTTGCAACAAACTCAGACGAATAACTTATAGCTTTATACAAACTAGAAAGTTCATAGCCGGTGCTCGCCCGATTGTAGAATTGTGTCCTGGTAATTGGTGGACAGAGTACGGTTACACCTATCCCTCTTTTCCTTAATTCTCCTCTTAATCCTAAAGTAAAGTTGTAAATATAAGTTTTAACGGAAGAGTAAATGTTCAGCTTTGGGTTAGGAACAAAACCTGCAATTGAAGATACGTTCATGATTTGCCCAAAATTACGTTCCAAATTTGGGATGAATAAATTTACAATCTTAGTTAGATTTAAAACATGCACCGTAATAGTTTCTTCGATTTGTTCCTGGGTTGTATCCGCAACATCTTCATCTAAACCTTCTCCCGCGTTGTTTACTAAGTATTTAACTTCTACCTGATTTGCTTCTACAAAGCTTAAAAGTGTTTGTGGAGCGTCTTTATCTGATAAGTCGAGTTTTAAAGTCAAAATTTTCAACTCAGAATTTCCCGATTCTGCTTTTAGTTGATCAGGAATTTTTGCTAGTTTTTCCTCATTTCTCCCGATGATTATTAGGTTGATTCCATCTTTAGCAAAATGCCGCGCTAAATCTAATCCAATTCCTGCAGTGCTTCCAGTAATTAATGCGTAAGTATTTTCCATACTCTAATATACCATCTTGGATTGGATTAATTAATATGGCATACTTAATAAAGTTAAAGATAATTAATGAACCAGGAGTCAGGACTTTTTGATGGCGTAGCTACCACACCCATTCGCATGCCAGAATTACAAGCTGCGAAAACTCAAGAAGCTTTTTTTAAATATCCAGATACTACTGTCACTCTATCCTATGGTAGGAACTCTGCGGGCGAGCTCATAGTAGGTGAATTTAGCTTTACAGACAAAGCGGCTGCGGGTGCAAAAACCTCACAACCATTTCCTAAATATATTCAAAATTCAACAGCATTTGATTTTGTAGAAAATCCGGCAATCACTCAAGGAGAAACTATAAAAGACTTTTTCTACTCTGTAATTCTAGGGCAGGTCAACGATATTAGGAAAATTACTGCAGTAACACAGTTTATGATGGCTCAATCACTGGAAGTTTTTGAACGACTTGTATCCCCTGAGCTCATAAAAAGTGTTAAGAATAAATACTATTCAATTATGGTCGATACTTTAAAAAAATACTCCAGTGACCCAAAAGTAGCTGATCAAATGAAAGATTACTTAGAAATATTCCAGCACAATGGTCCGAACGGGGTTCTCAGTTCAATGTCCCAGATTAGTAGTGCTTCTGATAAATATGCAGATAAGATTTACGAAGATCCTTGGATGAAAACCGACGAGTTTGGTATGTATACAGGAGGAAGAGAGGTACTCTCTTTTACACACACCGGTGATCTAGTAATAGATGGCAAGCCAGACCTAAGAAACGTTAAAGTTGCAATGAACTTCGAATACGTGCCCGCTGCACAAAGTCTTCAGGTCATTCTGACTGGTGGTGGGCTACAAAAATTCGATGACCCTACAAGGCATGCCAAAATTTTTAAGGGTAAAGATGGGAGTATTGATGAAGAACTTAAAGAAAAAGTAATGAATTTTTACAACTATCTAATATCTGCACTAATGTTTGTGTACCAAAATGCAAATGTTCCCCAAGAGGATATTGTAGAACTTGCGAATAGCGCATGTACCGTTATTATGGAGGTTATTCAAGAGACGAGTAAGTCCCTAATACCCGAAAAATTTCCAGAGCTAACTACACAAAATTACACTGCAATAACCAAATTGATTCAAAATTTCTTCCCTCTAGATTTCAAACCAAATCCAGAGATAACAACTGTTACAACGTCTATTATTTTCCCAAACGCTCCTGGGGAAGTGATTGCAAATGCAAACAATACTGCTGATGAAATTTTGGAACCAGTCCCACTGTATATGAATTTAGAAGAATTAATGGTGTTAATAGATCAAGGATTAGTCCAAGACCAACGGTTAATTGCCGCAGCTGGGGTGTTTATAGCTAAAGAACTTTTCAATTTAAACTGAACTATTTCTTTAAAGCATCTCTTATCTCTCTTAAAATCCTAACCTCTTCACTCTCAGGTGTT
>CAZYSE010000090.1:0-2249 GCA_964650085.1 uncultured Candidatus Saccharibacteria bacterium
GGGGTTAAGCTATTAGCTTATGAATAAAGCCTTCCAGAAAACTAATTTGTATGTAAACTGTCTCTTCATATCTGTTTTGTTACTAAATTATAGCAACACTATGGGCAATGTCAAGCCTCCATGGTAGGGAACATTTCAAACTGGGGCTTGTATGTTGATACCACAAACTCAATAGTTCTGGTGTCGATATCTCCAAGATCTGAAATGTCCAATAGCATGTGAAGCTTAAGTTTCTCGTCTTGAAGGTGAAATTCAGGATTTTCTAGAGCTAACCTTTCCATTGCTGCGATTACTCTTGATTTTTGTTCTGCCACTAATTTTTCGTTGGAATCTTCTGCGTTGGGTCCAGAAGTCACAGTAGAAGGTGATTCTTCGTCCCGGTTTAATGGTTCGACTGATTCGAATGAAAACAAAGCTAGTTGATGAATACCTGACATAAAAAATGACTAAAAAATACTATTTGCCTGAATTAACTTCGTAAGAAGTATTCTGTGCCTCAAAGAAATTTACTAACTGGTATGTATCGTTTGCTGTTGCCATCCATTTTGCAGGATTCGGTGTATTAAAGTGAGCTGGGAATCCTAGCTCTACTAATCTTCTATCGGCTACATACTCTACATAGCTATTTATAAATTCTGTGTTCATTCCTAAAATTCCGTTTGGAATTAATTTCGTGTTGTATCTTTGTTCTAGTCTAACCGCTTCTAAAATGATGTCTCGAATTTCGTCTGCAAATTCTGGAGTTGCAACATCTGGATATTCTTCTAGAATAGTTAAAATCATGTTTATTCCTACTTTCAAGTGTAGAGCTTCGTCTCTTGAGATCCAGTCTGTAAGACTGCCCAAATTTCTCATCAAACCTCTTTGCCTAAAACTTAAGGCGAACATGAATCCTGTATAAAACCAGATACCTTCAGTCACAATGTTAGTTTTAATAATGTTTCTCACAAAATCTTGAATGCCTTCTACAGTATCAATGTTAATATTTCCTGCAGACATTTTGGCGATGGAATCTGTCAAAAAAGATTCTTTTGCATGCACTTCTTCCACAGCTGTGTGAAGATTAAAAGCTTTTTTTCTATCAATCTCCAAAGTATTAATTATGTAATTAAAAGTCATTGAGTGATTTACCTCTTCCCACATTTGCCTTACTAAATACATTTGTAATTCTGGCGCGGAAACAAATGGCATCATTCCATTGATAATAGATTCGTTTACTTCAAACTCGCAAGGGTTGGAAAACCCAATATACATAGTAACTGCGTCTCTTTCTTCTTCTGACATTTTTTTCCAATCTTGCAAATCATCTGCTAGTGGAATTTCTTTAGGAAACCATGTGTTCGAAACTGCTTGATCTAGAAGATCGCTTGCCCATTGGTAAGTGATGTTTTGTAATTGTAAATCATCCGTTAATTTTTTTCTTCGTAGTATTCCCATAAAATATAAAAAATCAAAAATACAAATATCAAATATCAAAAAACATAAAGATCAAAAGTAAAGCATTTAATATCCAATTTCCAATATCTAAAAGCTTTTTTGGAGCTTGGAGATTAGAATTTAGAACTTCTTTTTCATTGGCATGCTTCGCAAAGCGCTCTTTCTGCTGGATCTAAAGGACATGCTTCTGCTACCATTGTCGCTAACTGTTTTGCTTTTTGCTCTCGTCTAATTCTCTCTAACTTTGTTTCTGCAGCTACAGTAACAGTTACAGATTGTAACACTGGTTCTACCGCAAGTGCAGTTGGGGCTGGTGCTTCGATTTTTCTAACTTGAACTTCTGCCTCAGATTTGGAACTAATTTGTCTGACTGCGTTTGCAAATCCAGTTTTGTTTGTACCCTGAGATTTGTTCACTACAGTTGTACTTTGTTCTGCACTATGTCTTGGTTTTGTATGTAGATAGTACGTTGTTTTCAATCCACGTTTCCATGCTTCTGTATAAATATTGATTAGCTCATCAACATCTCTAGTTTCTAAATACATATTTCTACTAAGTGCTTGGTCAATCCATTTTTGTGCTCTGGAAGCTACTTCGATTACTCCGTAAGGTGATACCTGGAATGATGTTTTATAAACTTCTTTTAGAGAATCAGGAACTTCAGCCATTTGAGAAATATCTCCGTATTGTTCGATAATTCTATCTTTTAGTTTGTCCCACAAACCTAATTGCTGTAAGTCTCTAACAAGATTTTTGTTGATATCTAAATACTTTCCTCTACTAGTTGCTCTACTAAAGATTTGTGAGAATCT
>CAZYSE010000091.1:0-2196 GCA_964650085.1 uncultured Candidatus Saccharibacteria bacterium
CATAGATAAACATCCCGATCTAGGAAGACCTATTTGTGTGATTCGTGATTCTAAGCTGGTAATTCTAATTAGTCATCATCTTGCGAATATTGCAAAGAAGAATCCGCTTGAAGCAGTACTCAGAATAATTTACGCTTGTTCAAGAGCTAGAGACTTCGCAAATAGACGCCATGAGTTTGAAAGTGAGCTACTTATGACAGAAAGAGCTGTAGTTGCACAAGCTCAATTCTTAGTTGAATTAGTAGGAAGCCAACCCGATGTACGATTAGGAGAGTATGAACAGTCCTTGCTTAATGCCTGCCCAAGTGGTTTTGATTCAATAAATTTACCCGAAGGAATCAATTATTAGTCAGCAATCAACTGTATAGTTAACTGCTGACTTTGATTCGAACTTCTATCTTCTAACTTCAAACTTCGTCCCTATTCCCCTTTAATAGCCTGAACCGGACTCAATCGTGCAGCTCTAATTGCTGGAATTAAAGACGCAATAATTATTATCAAAAATAGTATTGCTGAATACGTAAGATACGATTGAATATGTAATCCACTAAATGTACCTTGTTCAATATTAACTACTGTGTTGAAACTTTCCTTAATTGTTTTACCAATCACATTAACAAACCACTGTTGCACCGGTCCTGCGGTAAGTTGCAAGAATAAATATCCTAAAATGCTTCCAAATGTGAATCCAATTAAACTGTACAGAATTCCTTGAAGCAGGAACATATTTCGAATTGTTGCTTTCGTAGCTCCCATTGCTCTTAGAATTCCAATTTCCTTTCTGCTCTCCGAAACAAACTTACTGACTGTAAACACAACGATTAACGACGAGACTCCAATAAACGCTATTGATAAAACTAAGGACAGCGTATTTAATGTATTCTTTAGTTCGTTAAATACATCGGACTTAAATAAATCTTGATAAGCATATCCTCCATCATTTAATGCGTCTACAACTTTTGCACGATCGTAGATTGATGAGGTTTTAATTAAAATTGTACTACTAGATTTAGATGCTTTTTCATAAACATCATTTGCAGTGTAAACCCCAAGAACTTCTCCGCCACCAGAGCCAAAGAAAGATGAGGTATCTTCTGTTCTTTCTGTAGAAATTACTAATCCGGGAATAGCGTACTGTGCACTCTCAGGTTGATTATTATCAGAGTTAGCAACTATTCCACCTGGACCTCCAGGTCCTCCAGCTGAAAATGTCATTACTCTTCCGCCAAACATAGAAACTGAAGACTTAATTTCGGTTCCATCAAAATTTATTCCTGTAAATGTCGTGTCTAAAAGAGACAATGGAATTTCAGTAGTGTTTCTTGCATCAAGTTGGTTCTGAACGAAATCTACCATCAATTTCTTTGCAAATTCCTCTGGTACATATGTATTTATATTGCTTTGGCTTTCTGTAACTCCAGCAACTACGAATGTGTATTTAATAGGTGTCGAAATCTTTTCGTAATCCCAATACTTAGAAATTTCTGTCTTTCTAGCATCTACTTTTGCTTGAAGTTCTTCTTCTGTTAATTTTGTAAATGTGATTCCGTTGCTAGTGAATGATTCTACAAATTCCTGCAGTGCTTCTAAACCTCCGAATTCGATTGTGAATTCTTTACCAATAATTTCGCTTTTTTCATAACTAATTGCTTTAGTTTTTCGAGGGGAAGAATCATTCATATTTATCATTCGAGGACCTGCTCCTGGAGTTGCATTAAACTCCATAACAATTTCGTCTTTACCACCCCAATCCATATACTCATTTATAAAAGTATTTCCATTTAGAATTATTGGAATAGCTTGACCTTCTTTGTATGTAAAATCTTTCTCGGTATACAAACCTGCCAAATCCGAATCAATTCCTGTGAGACTACTAATGTTAAAATCTTCCTCAAATAAATTGTTAACTTTTGCGTTGCTAACTGGAACTGTAGAATTTAGAGCCGCAGTTTCTACACCATCAATGGATAATATCGCCTCAACATCGCTCTCGTAGTAAGTGCTATCTCCGCTCCCTCCTAAACTGCTGACTGAGAATGAACCGCCACCTCCACCTCTTGAAGGTGGGCCAGCCAATCCAAAAGCTACGTTTTTGCTCAATTCGATAAGTCGACTTTGTTCTTCGATAGTACCAAACACGCTTTTATCTATAGCAGCAGTAAGATTCTTCGATTGACTTGTGATTACAATCATCGC
>CAZYSE010000092.1:0-2163 GCA_964650085.1 uncultured Candidatus Saccharibacteria bacterium
TTGAAGTTGATGGTCGACTCGATCCTAAAAAGTTCCATATAAAAAACTTTGCAAAACGAATTGAAAAAGTAGGTGACTTATGGAAAGGCGTGCTTGAGGAAGGAATCGATTTAGAAAAGGTGATAAAGGATTTAGCTAACTAAGGTTCAGAAGGTAAAACATCTTGTAAAATATCTTTTAGTGAAGGGTGATCGTTTAGTACTTTATCAATTTCTTCTGGTATAGCTATCCCATTTAGCAACACTATGAGTTGGTTTCTAAAATTTTGAATCGTGGGCTCTAATAAAATCCAGCGAATGAGTTTCCTCCGATCCTCAAGTTTCATGGGTGGATAGGTAGATCTTTGCAGGTTGTTATTAGCATCAAACTGCATACTTGGTATTTGTGCAACTCCTGCAGTGGTGAATATTTTTTCTGGAATTTTCTTATAAATATACTCTTCCTGTGAATTTATTTTCGCTTGTGAAATAATACTGGCTGATTGCGTAACGAGCTTTTGAAAAGGATATGCCTTGATTTTCCTTTCTTCAGGAGTTGAGTGTTGCGAACTCGCATCTTTGTTAGATCCAATATTAAAACCAAATATTTGCATCTTTATTTGTTAACTCTTCTGATTATATATGGAAATCGTCAACTTAGTAAATCTCTTCCAGTCATTTCTATAGGTTGTGGGATTCCTAACAATCCTAAAATTGTAGGGGCGACGTCTGCTAATCCTCCAACAGGAAGTTCTCTTGCCATCAAATTCTTCTTAATTATAATGACTGGTACAGGGTTTGTAGAGTGTTTTGTATCCATGCTTCCTGTTCTTAAATCTAGCATTTCCTCAGCATTTCCGTGATCGGCTGTAATCATAACAATCCCATCGTGTTTTAAGACTTCTTCTACAATTACCCCAATAGATTCGTCGCACGCTTCCATAGCTTTTACAGTAGCCGGAATATTACCTGTGTGAGCAACCATGTCTGGCCCTGCAAAGTTTACAAGAATGAAATCAAAAGCTTCTTCTTGAATTTTCTCTGCAACTACTTTTGCAATCCAACGTTGGCTCATTTCTGGTTTTTCATCATAAGTTGTAACGTCTTTTGGTGAAGGGACTTCTAGCCATGTTTCTCCAGGCATGATTTCTTTAATTTGTCCGTTAAAAAAATAAGTGACATGGGGGAATTTTTCAGATTCAGCAACTCGCAGTTGTAGTAATCCTGCGTCCGACAGCACTCTTCCAAGTGGAGTTAAAACTCTTTCTGGTGGGAATATTTTATTTATTGGATATCCATTTTCATATTCATTCATTCCGGCAAAGTACAAATTATTCAGTTGAACTCTTTCGAAGCCTTTAAATTCTTTATCTTCAAACGCTGTGGCTAACTGCACTGCTCTATCTGGCCGAAAGTTGAAGAAAATAACTGCATCATTATCTTTGATGGTTGCTACTTCTCCATTCATTTCAATTAGAACGGGGTCAATGTATTCGTCAAAGATTTCTTTACTATACGAATTCTCAATAGCTTGCTTATAGTTTTTTGCTTTAGCTCCCGTACCATTTACCAACGCATCGTATGCAATTTTTGTTTTCATCCAATTTCGATTTCGATCCATTGCATAAGCTCTTCCCATAATAGAAGCCAGTCGCCCAACTCTTTTTTGATACATGTACGATTCAATTTGATCAAGAAGTTCAACAGATTCTTTAGTTCCTGAATCTCTACCGTCCGTAAACGCATGAACAAAAACTTTATCAGGATTCATTTTTTCCTGAACTGCCGCTTGCAATAAAGCTTTTAGATGGGATATCGAAGCATGAACAAGTCCAGAGCCAACAAGTCCCATAAGATGAACGCTACTATTATTTTTCTTAGCATGATCAAAAGCGTTTATGATTACCGGATTTTGCAAAAAAGAACCATTTGCAATTGCATTATCAATTCTTGGAAGATTTTGAAAAATTACTCTTCCAGCACCCATAGTCATGTGACCAACTTCGCTGTTCCCATCCGTTCCAGATGGGAGCCCAACATAAAGCTGTGATGCCTCTAAATAGGTGTGAGGATATATTGGCCAGTACTTATCCAGATTTGTTGTGTTTGCCTGCATAACTGCATTTCCTGGTCCTTGTGGAGCAACTCCCACACCGTCCATGGAAATGAGTACAAAAGGTTTTGG
>CAZYSE010000093.1:0-2149 GCA_964650085.1 uncultured Candidatus Saccharibacteria bacterium
GTTATATACTGTTATGGAAGAAATTAAAGGAAGTGAGGATGTGTCTCATTTATGCGGAGTTATTGACACAACTGCAAAGGAACTAGACAGAACTATATATCCCGAACTAACACAGGCTCAAAGATTACTTCTGGAGTCAATTGTAGTTGAAATTGAGGAGCTTTTGAAGACACATGAACTACGTTTAGTAACGTTAACTCAATTCAATCTGAATGAGATTAATAATTATGACGTTGTACCTTTAGAGGGCAACAACTTAATGCACGCTGGTGGCGTTAACTCTACTCATAATCTTATGTCTAAAGCAGCAAAAAAATGTGGTGTATTAGGTGACGATTGGTCTGTAATTGCCCCTCGCTTGGGTCATTTGCAAACGAGGATTGATCCAGCAGATTATATGAGTTCTCCACGAGTGATTGGATACTATATAGATACTGTTTAATAATTCCAGAAATTCCTCAAATATTTCTTCAAAATCTCCAAAAAATTGTCTATTTTTGTTAATTATTTTGAATTGCCTTGCACTCAACCTCCCTTTATGCGTTATCTGTCAGTTCTTTTGGGCAAAGTGACTAAAACCTTGGCCAGGCTTGATATCCGTGAGAAATATAGTATAATAGTAGTAGTTAATATTTAAATATGGCCTTCGCTCTACAAAATGGAATGGGATATGCTCAACCTACAAGAGAAATAAAGCAGGATGCTTTAGGTTTTCCAGAGCTAGAAGAGTCCGACAGGTCATATTTAGAAAGATTTGCCGCAAGGTTTCAGCAAATGAATCCTACTGCACGCGTTATTAGAGTGCAAAAAGATTTTCCTGCAGAACTATCTCATGTAGAATACCTAAAAAAATCATCTCTTTATGAAGCAGGTGGTGTAGGCACAATGCAGAGAGCGTTTACAAATGTAGAATCTACATTCCCTCAAGAAGACTGTGATGAAAATATGTGGTCAAGAATATCTCCTAGATTCGGAAGAATATTAAACGAGGATCAATTCCTTGGATTTTTCGTCGATTTGAGATAATATATATCCTCATGGACAACCCACCTTTTGAGTCAGGTTCTGAACCAGACGACTACGAAAAAGCACAAAAAGCTAACATTGGTATCGCTTTAACCATGGTTTTTAAAAACTGGGATATTGCTATAGACAATGTGCAGATCTCTCTTGTAGATATGAGAACTATTGATATTTCTGATCATGCTCATACTGTTGAAATTTTCAAAGCAAATTTTGATGTTTCTAAAGAACATTTTTGGAGATTGGCTAGGTACCTTCTTAATCATAAGAATGTTCTTTTTATGAAGCCGAACCATTTCACTGTTGAGCTGTTTGTAAAAACGTCACTCATGGCACTCGAAGGATTAACAGAAGCCAGAGGTTATTCTTTTGTTTTAAGTCTAGATCCCAACTTAGCTATTGTTCAGCATTTATTCCCTCCAGTTGGCAGTGAGCTAGCTGATATTCAGCATCACAGTAGTACTGATATACCACTATATGTACTCAGTATATACGATAAATCTGTAACAAGCCTTGCTCAGGTTCCAAGACTCTTCACTGAAAATATCGATCTTTTCTTTAAACCTTTCTTGAAATCACTTGCAAGATTGCACGGACACGGTATAACGCACGGAGATATGATTTTAAGAAATGTAGGATACAGAGAAAGAGTTGATGGAACAATTGTTTTTGGATTCTTTGATTACACGTCTGTTTTATCAACCGGAGTGCTATCAAGGGACGAGTTAGATAGTTTGCCGAGAGTTATCAGCAATCCTAATCTTCTTATTAACTACAGCCCGGAGTCTTCTGATTTAATACATGAAGCATTAGTTTTTAACAAGAAGCCTTCTTACGAACCATTTCATTTAAAAGGAACGGATGACCAGTTTACAATTGCTTCAAATATACTTAAAATACTGATCCTTCGAGATTGGGAAGAGTTAATAAATAATTCCGCAGAACTTGCAAAACAATTAGAAAGAGCTTCTCTATCCAACCTACAACTAGCTCATGCAAACATACTGAAAGCTATTGAAGGTTATTTTTCGCAATTATCATCATACAATAGTGGATTGGCAGATTCACGTTTGTTGTTAGCAATTCAAACTGTTCTAAACAATAGATTTACTCAGGCAATAATAAA
>CAZYSE010000094.1:0-2133 GCA_964650085.1 uncultured Candidatus Saccharibacteria bacterium
TCGTTTATGTAAATACCGTGCCTTGTAGTTGCCGCACCATCAAGATCTGAAATAGTTCCACCACATACAGACGATATTGAGGATAGATTCTTCTATACTGCTCACGAAAAGAAATTCCGTTTTAGGAATTTGTTTTTGTGAAATAGCAGTATAGCGTAGGAGCGCAAGCGACTAGCACTAAAACAAATATAGTGAGCCCAAAAAATAACTAGTGCGTAGCTCCACTTTGAATAGTAAAAGCGAGAGGAGATGGGAAACTTTTTAAATAAAAAGGAAAGAGAAGGGCTTGAACTGGCCCATAGACAAGAGTCTATCTTAAGATATGGAGATAGAATCAAGGCGGTTCTACTGCTTGATTCTAACTGGGAAGTAAATAAGATAGCGGAAGCGCTGCTGCTAGACCAAAATACAGTTAGGCGTTACAAGGAGTTGTACCTTGAAGGCGGGATAGAAAGATTGTGCAGTGATAACTATCAAGGTCGGGAGTCAAGCCTTACGAAGAAGCAAGAAAAAATACTAAAGAAAGAGCTTCGTCGTCAGATTTATTTGTAACTCACGCACTAGGTACTACCCTCTTTCAAATACAAAAAACGGTCTTGTTAGAATTTTAATATTTCCAAATACTTAAGACTTCTAAATAAAAGACGCCATGGTCTGTTTAGTTTAGCAGGTTTTCATTTTGATTTTCGAGTAAGACGGGCTTATCCAAAGAAGGTAACAAAAGCCTTTTGCATCAAAACTGATGTTACCGAAAGTTATGGAGCGATAGGATTGAAAGAATACCTACCGGCTTGTTTAACTACGGTATTTTTATCAGATTTCTTTAGTTGAATATTGAAGTCAGTAAAAGGAGCTTTAGTTATGTAAGACTCCGGAAGTATTATTTCCTGTTGAATACCTTTCCGTAAATTTTTCAAAGCAAGATCAATTTGTTTTCTAATGGAGCGTTCAAGTTTCACAAGTTGAACGGGATTGATTTTTTGGTGCTGCAACAGGAGTCGATCTTTAAAATCCTGTGGCACATGAGGAGAGTCCATTACTCTGCTATATGGAGTTACTGGATTATCGTAAATTCGTCTAGTTCTACTTTTAACCCTAACCTTGTCTTTAAGTTTAAATGTTGGAAAAAAATGATTTTGCAAAGGGCAAACTATTTCAGAGTAGTAGTAATTGATTAAAGGTACGAGTTCCTTGAAATCAATTCTTTCATAACCGAGATACCTTCTTGCAATTGAATCATTACGCTGTTCAACATGAGCATTATCATTTTTCTTATAAGCTCTTGACCTTGTGACCTGAACCGGAGGTCTTCCTTGTTCAATTCTTTCCTCTCTAAAATAGCTTAAAATGGCTTTATTTAGGACTTCTCCGCCATTATCAGCGTCGTACCCAAGAATGGGAAATGGTAGTCCCGCCTCAATAACTTTAAGGGCATCGAACACGGCATTAGACCCTCTACCAAAAACTGCTCTTGCCTCTGTCCACAGCGTTGCGATGTCTACAATTGTTAGAGTATTAACAAATTCTCCAGCTAAAGATCCGCCACAATGTGCGACCGTATCTGACTCAATGTAACCCGGAATCTTAATGTCCCAGATATTTTCTTGAATCGGGATCTCATCTCTAAAGCCGGTTGAACGGGTAAAGCTCTTACCTTTTTCTACTTTATAACCTTTTAGAATTCGATCTATCGTTGCTGAACTAACTGATAATAACTTGGCTCTGACGTCTAACTTAAACGATCC
Organism: uncultured Candidatus Saccharibacteria bacterium; assembly: GCA_964650085.1. Taxonomy (GTDB): domain Bacteria; phylum Patescibacteriota; class Dojkabacteria; order J137; family J137; genus KLAP211. Next base: position 1,746 of record CAZYSE010000094.1, read on the forward strand.
ATATTCGGCTTCTATAAACTTTAGCCAAATCGGAAGTCCCTCCTTGAGGATCCTCCCACAGGGGTATCTCATCGTCCGCCAGCATAACTTCAAGCCTGACTTAAAGTCCTGATCTTGGTACTTCCCAGGCCTTCCATTCCTGCCAGATTTCTTTGGACGACCTGCTCCTTTACCACCAAAAAGCCTTATTGCGTGTTTACGGCTTATCTTTAATACCGAAACAGCTTCGTCTAAAATTATCCCTTTTTTACCCTTCTTAGATCGACGGTAACGATCCCTTAACACCTTAATATATATTTGTTTTTCTTCTTCGCTCGCCATTCATGCCTCCGGTTTCGGTAACATGAATTTTGATGCAACGGCTTAACTCAATTTCTTGAATCCTTTT
>CAZYSE010000095.1:0-2090 GCA_964650085.1 uncultured Candidatus Saccharibacteria bacterium
ACTACTGACATATTTCTCCTTGGTTTTAATTAAAATACTGACTTGTAGTATAGCAGGAAAAGGAAAAAAGCTGAAGAGGTTAGCTTTTTAATTCTAATTTCGGAACTACATCCTCTAGCGCGTAAATAGTAGTTTCTCTATCTAGTACGTCTCTTGCCTGTAGATTACGTGCTGACGATACTGCACTTGAGACGACTCTCTGATGTATGCCGAACTTCTTGAGAAAATACGCTTTTGTGCAGTAATAACTATTATCTGCAGGGTTTAACCAACAGCCTCCGAATTCTCCATCTGTTTCAATTTGAGGTAGTTCTAAAAGCTGCCGATAAACCGAATAAACTTGTTCAAAATTGTACCCGTCATTAATCTCGCCGTTTAAACTTCTAATCTTTATACCTTCTACATGCTCATTCTTTATAATATTTTGGACCTTTATAAGTGTTATACGATTTTCAGGATGCAGGCTGTTTATTCTTGATACGATAGATAGGATCGCACCGTAGTAGTTACCATCAACAAGATAAAAGCCACGCTTCTGTTCGCCTTCATCAACAGAACTAACACGAGGTGTATCAATGTGCGCTGATAAGTGCTCTCTCACATCATCAAGTGAATATAAATCACCCTCTCGGCCTGCAGAATTCAAGCCTGTAATTCTTCCTATGGTTAGATTGTCTCTAACTATTTGTTGAATTAAGCCAGTAGAAAGTAATAACTTGTCCGAGATTGCTTTAGGTACTCCGAAATATGTACCATCTTTATTATAGAATCCTTGCCATTCGCCCTTAGATTCTACTCTTGGCAGGCTTAAATGCCTACTTAACTCTGCTTCAACTGCGGAATTAAGACAATATAAATCGCGATCGAAGCCCAATAAATCTCTCCCCATAAAATGTGGAGTGCCAAGTTTAGTTACCACACTATCTGCAGTCCACTTCTCTACCCCGAAACGTCTAGCTATGGATTCTATTGTTCCATAATACATATTATCCTCAGGGTTTAGTAAGAAACCTTTCATTGGATTAATATTGCTTGTGATAACTTGTGGCAAATTGCTTTGTTCTCTTGCTGTTTTTATATTATTAGCTAGGAGCTTCTGAATATTTTGTGCCCAATTTGAAGAATATGTAACTGCTTTCCCTACATAAGGATTCTTATCAATCAATTCGCTTAATTCTTTTTTTGTATAACCCAGGACTAATTCTCTTGTTATACCAAGGCCATCTAGCAGCTGAGTATCAAAAACGTATGTTGCATTACCCATCTCATCGTTAACCAATACTAGTCTTTTAAGACTTGGAATATCAACTGCAATGTAGCTTACTCTTCTTAGCATTTCTCTATCAATGTTTCCTGTGGTTATAGAAATCTCTGGATTACCAAAATTTTCGAGAAGCATAAAAAATAACATGACTGATCTTTCAATAACCATCGGTTTTGAATACTCACCTGCTCCAGGTTTTATTCCGCCTCTCGACTTGTCCGGTGGCAAAATTACGTTATCCAGTTCTAGAGTCTGTGTTACATTCATGGCTTTTAAGAGCAAGTTCTTTATGCTTTGCTCCTTGCCTGCTGCAACTTCCAATATTTCATGAAGACCCGTTAACCCAAAGAATTCTAAAGCAGAATCTTCCAACTCTCTAGCATTCTGTGCTGCCTGCTCTGGATTTAAATGCTGATACGCCTCTGTTACTGAATCAATAAACGAAACTAACTTTTCAATAATATCGTTGTAGAAGACAGTGATATTTTCTGGGGTTAATTCCGCTTCTAATATTCCACGAAGCTCGAACTCTAAGTTAGCCCTAAGGGACTGATACTCTTGTGATTGGAGTATGTCTCGAGTGCTTATCTGCTCTTCCTGCATAATTTAATGCTAAATGGTTATCTTCTAAAAATGTTTAAAACGCTATCGATCCACCCAAACTGGAATAAATCCTTTACGTTTATTAAAAGAGCTAAGGCAATAAGGAATATAAATCCAGCTAGGTTTATCTTGCCAATAACATCATCTGATATCTTTCTTCTGAGAATGGTTTCTAAAATAACTATTAGTGCTTGTCCTCCGTCCAACGCAGGAAGTGGAAGAA
>CAZYSE010000096.1:0-2041 GCA_964650085.1 uncultured Candidatus Saccharibacteria bacterium
AAAGGAAGTCCTGCTCGAGGAGCATTTAAAGAATATCCAAACCCCAATATCCAAATTCTAAAACTTTCACAATCGTAGATGTCATGGTGAGGCACTCGAACCATACATCGGTAAGCGAAGTAAATTAAAATATCCCTTTTCTCTGCTAAAGACCAACCTCAGACTACTTAGGTGTCCAGTACATAGTCGCATTTTGACAATATTGTTTTGTTATAGGCGAATCGAAGGGGGTATTTTGTCCAAAATCTCGTCTGGCAGAATGCAAATTGTTCAACTTTTGTATAGGAAAAACAGTTTTAGAAGCCTTTTAGCTGTTTTATTTCTTCGTCTTCCATAAATCTCCATTCTCCAGGCCAGAGCGTCCCTTTTTTTATGCCCGCAAACATAACTCTATCAAGCCTTTTGACATCGTAGCCAACTTCTTCAAAGATTCTACGAACGATTCGATTTCTTCCGCTGTGAATTTGAATTTCAACAATATGAGGAGAAATGTACGCTAATCTATCTGGCGTTATTGGTCCGTCCTCAAGTTCTAATCCCGACATTATTTTATTAAAGTCTTGTCTTGTAAGAGGCTTGTCGAGTGTTGCTTCGTAAACTTTTCGCTTCTCGTATTTAGGGTGGGAAAGCTTTTGGTTAAGATCGCCATCATTTGTAAGGATCAGTACACCTGTGGTGTTCCAGTCTAATCGTCCAATAGGGTAGATTACTTCTGAGGTAGCGTCTTTTACTAAATCCATTACAGTAGTTCGACCTTCTGGATCTTCAGTAGAGGTAATAGTATTGGCAGGTTTATTCAAAAGAATGTATACAAGCTTTCTTTCGGCTTGGACTAGCTCACCGTTTACTTTTACTTTATCATCTTCGCCTACTTTAAAGCCTGGTTCTAGAACCTTTTTCCCGTTAACAGTAACGTTTCCGTTTTGAATGATTTCTACAGCCTTACGTCTTGAAGAAACACCAGATTGTGACAAATATTTATTTAATGGAACCATTCCCTAATTATCGCTCAAAACTTACTTAATGTCTGCTTGAAAATGTAGAAAATTAGTGTAGTTGTGTAACTATTACACAACTGTGATAATATTATGTATGAACACTATTAAAATATTTGTCTCAGCAAAACAAGATCGTAAGATTGCAGAGACTATCAAAGCAAAAGGTTTTGGAATTGAACTCGCCTCGGGCACAATAGAGCAGTCGGCTTCTAAAATTGAAAAATGTGATGCACTAGTTTTTGAGTACGCTGGAGACATTGTTGATGTCTTGTTTCTTATCATCAAAGGAGTCGAGTTAAAAAAGCCAATACTCGTTTTAATACCAGAGGATAATGCTAAGGAGTTGAATCCGTTCTTTAGAACGCTTAATAAACGAACTGTAGAAATAAAAAAATACTCTGATGTTAATTTGCAATCGCAAGTAGAGAAGTATCTAAAGGAGCTTTCTGACAGGTTAGGTATGCAGAGATACAACGTTGTTCTAGGGAATAAGCATAAAAAGTATTTGGATTGGGCCTCAAATGTGCACGGAAGAAGTCGATCAGAAATTATTAGGTATTCTTTAGACTATTTAATAAGTGCTGATCAAGAGTATAAATCTGAGTAACATTCAAATGCTAAATTCGGACAGTCTAATTCGGACAGCTGCAAAAACCTAATCCCATGAGCCTTCTCGACTACCCTTTAATTTCTTGTCACCCCACTATGCGGGAGCAGGGTTATACCCTGGTCCCAGATGTTACCTTACGAAAATGTTAGGACCATAGCACAGCTATGCTCCTGCAATAAGTCCCGATTGTCGGTGCAATCGCTTCGAGGGGAAGGGGGACTTAAGTAGGGCATATCAATCAGGAAGAGAGTATTCTCTGTATCCTTTCTGTAACATTTAGCTTTGCTCTTCACCTAATTTGTTTTTCTGCTAAAATAATGTAGGTAAAGCAATATTAATGAAATCACACTTTGGAATAAAAGATATATATTTTTTTGTAATCTTCATAGGATTCTCTTTTCTTGCACTTGTTTTGTTTTCGAACTACATCAGT
>CAZYSE010000097.1:0-1976 GCA_964650085.1 uncultured Candidatus Saccharibacteria bacterium
AGTCCCCTCTCCACAAGGGAGATGAAGTGGTCAACTATCAAGAAGGGGAGTTTACTCGTATTTCGGTGTATAATTCCTCTAGTTAAAGTATTTTTATGCATTTTGAATTATTTTCTGCAAGAAACATTATCGTAGGCCTTTTGCTGTTAGGGCTTATCGCATTCTTTAGCGAATTCTACTCTATTTTTATTATCGTATTCTCTGCTTTTATTGTTTACGCAGGACTTAAACCAAGTGTTGATTACTTAGAACGAAAAAAAATTAATCGCGGTTTGGCAGTTGCGTTTGTGTTTATGGGAATGATTGCTCTCCTTACTTTTACACTAAGTTTAATCTTTAATGCTACATACCAAGAAATTAAAACTGCTCTCCAAGAAGTAGAATTTAACTCTGAAAATGTTATTGGGTTCGTAGAAAGTAGATTCCCTGTTCTAGCAGAGCCGGTTACTAATGTGATTAATCAAGTGGAAAAAGTAGCTACAAACGAAGTACCCTTAGAAGAAGTGTTTAATCAGAATATTCTAGGTAGTTTTAATGGTGTTGGAGTTGCTGGCTTGAAGATTGCTGGTGGTGTTGTGAGTGCGATTTTCAATGTGTTTTTGATAGTTTTCATTTCGTTATACATGATTCTTCCTAAAAAAGATTTCTTTGTAGATGGAATTAACTATTTTATTAAAGATGAAAAGAAGCAGAAAAATTGGGCTGATTTGTTCTCGCAATTGAAGGTTGGATTAGGAAGTTGGATTGTTGGCCAGATTGCACTTATGTTCTTTGTTGGATTGATTACTTTTATAGTAGTTTCGGTTCCGGGATTCTTCGTACAGGATTATGATTTGGGCAGATTTGCTCTGCTCATTTCTCTTTTTGCTGCTATTTTAGAAGCCTTGCCAAACTTAGGGCCAACTATAACTTTGGTGTTTGCAGTGTTGCTAGCTTTTTTAACGGGAAGTTCTGTCGCAATAGTCGTATACATTTTGATCAGTTTTATTTTGATTCAACAATTTGAAGGCGTTTTCTTGGTTCCTTATATAATGAGAAAGGCCATTGATTTAAACCCAATAGTTTCTATCATAGTAATTATTGCAGGGTTCTCTTTAACTGGAAGCGCAATTGGAGCATTGCTATCTATCCCTTTTGCAGGTTGTGTAAATATCATTTACAAAAACTACAGAGAGGGTAAGTTGAGTTAGGCCTCCTCTTCAGTTTGTGCAATTTCAGCTGATATTGTTCTTGAAATTTGATCACGTAAATCTCTTTTTGCGTCAGTATCTAATTTGTGAATCCTGCTCGCATTATCGAAAGCACTTTGGTCGAATGTCTGTGCCCCTTTCAAGTAATCTGGTAATCCATCAAAATAAGATTGCATTGCTCTTTCAATAGCATCTGTCTCCTCTTCAATTCGGGTATCTTGATTAATTCCCGTTAGTTTACCTCGTATCTCGCTAATAACAATATTTCCAATATCAGAAGGAGTGTATCTTCCATCGCTAATAATCAGATCTCGAACATCTGAAGTCTTGATCTCTCCTGGATCACGGTTAGGAAAAGTATCTAAGTACTTTCCTACAAGATCCTTAATAGCCTTGATTCTATTTAATCGTTCTATTTCTGCTTTTTCTGCTTCTTTTGGGTCTAGAGATTTTGCTTTTTGTGCTTCAATTTCATCTCTTATTGTGCGGAAAGCTTCACCATATATAGCATCTGTATACTCATGTCCTTCGGATATTTTAGCAAGGAGAGCTATATTTACACTATCTTCACCAACCGATAGACTTTTGTACTCAGCCACTAGATCAGCCACTGATGGTAATTCGTATTCATGAACTGCTCTTATAATCGTATTATTATCCATTGTCACACCCATCATAGTTTTAGAATAAAATTAAAAAAAGACCCCCGCTTCCGAATTTCATCGGTTGCAGGGGTTAAGCTATTAGCTTATGAATAAAGCCTTCCAGAAAACTAATTTGTATGTA
>CAZYSE010000098.1:0-1952 GCA_964650085.1 uncultured Candidatus Saccharibacteria bacterium
GATTTCAGCGAAATCTGGTAATCATTTTGGAACTTTTAAACGGTTGTATAAAGACACGGTTTTAGAAATGGATACTACAGAGAGATACATTCAATTATTAACCGAAAACTTTAGCACTGTCGAACTTAACGCTTTAAGAAAAGTCGCGAGACAAGAGGATCTGAATTCTGACGAAACACTTGCTTTACAGCCGTATGTAGCTGTCTCACTTGTAAACGAAGGTATAACGATTCCATTACTTGCAGAACAAATTAAAAAAGCAACAGTTCCAAACAAAGTTTTTATCAATGAAGCGAACAAGCTTTCTGGGCTAGATCTTAATTTATTAAGCAAAGCAGAAAGAGATATTACAGAAGGGCTTATTCGCTCGGGCGATATCATTACAAAGGAAGCAATGGGTGATATTATATGGAAAGACGAAGCTAGCCTTAAGTTCTCGGTCTGGGCGGTAGATCAAAGAATTGCTAGATTAAGAAGAAAGTTTATGGACTTAGGATTTGATTTTGATATCCAAACAATATACGGCAAGGGATATAAATTAGTTAAAATTGGAGAATAATATGGAAAATAAGACATTTGTTGATTACAGACAAGAAATAAAGGTTGCTGTTGACTGTGTTTGCATTGCCTCGCAGAACGGCGAGAAATTTGTCCTGCTAATGAAGAGACAGTATGAACCTTTCAAAGAATCATGGGCGATTCCTGGTGGATTCCTTCAAAATGATGAAGAATTACATGAAGGCGCATTACGTGAGCTAAACGAAGAAACAAACGTAGACACTTCTAGCTTCCAGACAAGGGAAATAGGTACATTTGGAAAAATCGGAAGAGATCCTAGAAAAAGAATTATTTCCGTAGCATTCTTAGTTGAGGTAAATGAGCTACTACCAATTAGTACTGCTAATGAATCTCTAGATGTAAGATGGGTTAATTTGAATGAATTAAGTAGCATTTCATTGGCTTTTGATCACAGAGAAATAATGGATAAGGCACTGGCTCTTTTGTAATACAACTACTCTTTATTGTATTCTCCTGCCTGTAAATTGTAAGATTCCGCGTATAGCTTATTCAGTTTCATCAACTCCTCGTGTGAACCTTCTTCAGAAATTTCTCCATCCTTCATTACGATTATCCTATCCGCATTTCTAACTGTGGAGAATCTGTGAGAAATAATTATGACGGTTTTGTCTTTGAAAAACTCGTAAATGTTGTTGAATATTTTATACTCGGAAACTGCATCTATAGCTGATGTTGGTTCGTCGAAAATTAGCAACGGTGCATCTTTGTAAAAGAACCTAGCCAAAGCAAGTTTTTGACTTTGTCCGCCTGATAACCTAACTCCTTTATCATATCTTTCCGATGGCAAAGTATCGTACTTGTTTGGCAATTCATCAATAAACTCATGGGCATCTGCTAACTTTGCTGCTTCAACTAACCTGTCCTTCTCTGATTATTTTACCATTTCCAAATAAATATTTTCTCGTACAGTTAATTTCTCATAATTTACAAAATCTTTGAATAACACTCCTAGATTCCTGTAATACGAGCTGCTTTCTACCTGGTTCAAGTTTTGTCCGTTAATTAGTATTTCTCCCTCTGCAACATCGTATATTTTAGATATTAGCTTTATGAGTGTGGACTTTCCTGCTCCGTTATGACCTACAATTGCGATCTTTTCACCCGATTTAATATTCAAGTTAATATTCTTCAATACAGCTTTTGTTGAATTCTTATACTTAAATGTTACGTTATTAATATCCAATGTTGGAGATTTTTGAGTTTCTAATTTTATCAGATCTTTTTCTTCGGTTGGTTTCATGCTTAAAAACAATCTACACTCAGTAATTTGCAACGAAAACTCTGCAATGTAGTTGAATTCTTCAACAATACCGGAAACTCCAGAATTAAAACGTGCCAAACTCGAAAATCTAAACGTCATAGTACCAAGGGAA
>CAZYSE010000099.1:0-1879 GCA_964650085.1 uncultured Candidatus Saccharibacteria bacterium
GAGGCGACATTCTATTCTTCTGGAGAGTATTCTCGGTGGAAATGTGGATGAGAACTTATGTTGATAAGTTTGAGGTATTGATCAGGTAGAAGTTTGAAGTTTTAAGTTAGAAGCTTGATCCTTTTCGCAGGTTTCCTGCCTTGGTACGAAGTTTACCCCAAAGCGTCATCCTTACGAAAGTGAGGATCTGGGAATGACGACGTTCCCTCCCTAGAAGCTCGCTTTCGCAAGCATGACTATACTCGGAACGGATCCTATTAATAAACGCACAGGTTCGAGATGCTCGCATGCGCAAGCATGACGTCCTAAGGTGAGGGAAGAAAAGCTTTAAGCTAAGTCCAAATACGCTGCTGCGTTAGGGATTAAACAACTGAATCTCTTTTGTTTAACTTTAAGTTTATTGATTGCAACTAAAGTAGAAGTTCCTAGTGCTACCTTCACACAATCTTTTCCAGCAGAAAGCGCAATGTATTCGCCCACTGACTCTGTTCCTCTATTGAATTCTTCAACTTCGTATCTTCCTACAGGTCCGTACCATGCAATAGTTTTTGCTGCTTCGATAATTTCTCTAAAAAGCACCAAAGTCTTTTCTCCAATATCTACAACATATTTGTTACTTGGAACTACTTGAACATCAATATCTGTTCCTTGAGGTCCATCAAGACTTTCTGACACAATATGGTCTACAGGTAGAACCATATGAATTTTCTTGGATTCGATTAATTTAATCAGTTCTTCAACTTTTTTAAGCACTTTTTCATCAAGTTTAGTTTTTCCTACTTTTACGCCTTTAGCTGCAAGAAAATACAATGAAATTTCACCTCCAACCAAGATCTGATTGAATTTTGTTACAACTTTTTTGAACTGAGAAACCTTATCTAATCTTGCTTCTCCTCCTAAAATAAGTACTGAAGGTTCCTTGAAACCTTCTTTCATTTTTTCTACGCAATCTAAGTCTTTTTGGTAACTTAAACCATAAAATGACTCAAGTTTCGCTTCTAAAACACCGATTGATGCTAATGAATGGTCTAATCCAAAGCCTTCGTTTACAAAGTAGTTACAATATGTTGTAATTTTCTCCATAAATTGTTCTTTTGCTTCTGGTTTACCTTTGAATTCTTCTGCGTGAAAGTTAAGATTTTCTAGAACTAAGACTTCTCCAAAATCCATGAATTTGATTGAGTTATCACAGTTCGCAACATCAACGAATTTTACTGATTTAGCTAGTAAGTTTCCAATAGCAAATCTCACCTGCATAAGTGAGTTTTCGTCTTTGTATTCACCGATTTGATCGCCTAAAGAGGCTAAAATGACAACTTTGGATTGTGCTTTAATAAGCTCTAAGAGCGTTGGGATAAGGTTTCTGATCTTTGTATCGTCTAGGATTTCTCCATTAGACATAGGCACGTCTAAGTCGGCTCTTACTGCGACAATCTTTTTTGTAAAATTACCATCTGAAAACCTTTTATACGCTGTTGCCATATAACAATTATATCATTTTGAGATGTTTTTCGCAACAAGAATCTCGACTGATCCTCTTTACTGCTCGTACGAATGACTAATCTTAGGACGTTTAAACACAGGAAATATAATGCCAGATCTTCTAAAAATTCCTGTACCTTCTTCGAATTCACATCCTTTTTCTTCAATCTGGCTAAATAGATTGAGAATACTACTACGAATGGCATCCTGCTTCTTTGGATCACCCAAACCCAATCTGAGAGTTAAACTACTGCCAAACATGGCTATGAGCTCTCTTTGATGTTCAGTAATTTCTAAATAAATGCTATTTTCACCGCTTTTAAGAATTAATAGGAACGGCTTTCCTTTTGAAAGAGCAATTTTAAAGTCTATATGAGGCTTAAGTGATTCCATATCT
>CAZYSE010000100.1:0-1760 GCA_964650085.1 uncultured Candidatus Saccharibacteria bacterium
GAATGGAAGCGGTTTCGATGGTTCCTGTTCAAGACGAAAATCAAAAGGGAAAAGTGATTGCGGTAATCAGTTCGGCATATAAATACAAAGATAGAGATGGAATTTTCAAGCCTGCTAAAGTTGTAGTGGGTAAATAATCCCAGAGATCCTAAGCGCATCAACAGACTGAGCCTATCGGCTGTTATGGATATCTGTGTGATATAATTACGTCTACTTATCTTACAGTATAGTATGGAAACACCAGGTTCGATTTACTTAGAAAAAACTCCCGAGCAGCGCAAGAAATTCTCCAAGCAAGTAGCGTTAGTTGCCAAATTGCAACCTGATAAGTTCATGCGTACATACGATAGGTTTGTTGATGGAGTCTCCACTAATGAAGAAAGACAAAGTAAATTATCCGACGTTGTTAGAGGCATTAGTGATTACGGATATGTAGCTGTTTGTGAACCGGAGGTCCATGGCAGTCAATCGCAACAATACATATACCATTTTCAGTCAGGCGCTATTGGAATTGCTACTACTAGAAGGTTAAGTAATGAGGAAATCGATTGGGATATAGACGATTATGATGGTGGGTATTTCGACTCATCGGTAACAAGAGTTACAGTAAAACTAGAGCGAGTAGAAGAATTTCCAGTGCATGTCCTAGAAGCAGTAGCTGAGTTTCATCAGTTCATTACACAAACCCTAATAGCTCTCATAAATTCTATCGAGGATGCTTTACAAGACAGTTAAGTCTTGACACAATAAATTAGCAGCCTTATACTTATACTGCTAATTATACAAAAGTTCTAATTTCTAAACTCCAATTTCCAAAACAAGGAGGTCTGGATCAAGTAAAAGAGCTATTTAGAGATTAGATATTGGGAATTAGAACTTTAAATTTAGATATTAAATTTGTTTTATGTCAAAAGTAGTAGGAATAGACTTAGGAACAACTAACTCTGTTGTTGCCTTTGTTCAAGCTGGGAAACCAGAAGTTATTACAAGTAAAGAGGGATCTAGATTAGTCCCATCTGTAGTTGCAGTGGATGTTCAATCAGAAATTGTTGGAATCACAGCAAAAAATCAAATGGTTACAAATCCAGAACAGACTTTTTATTCAATCAAAAGATTAATCGGAAGACGTTTTGACGACGAGCAGGTTCAGAAAGATGTAGGTCTTTTACCTTTCGAAATCAGAAAAAGCGCTAAAGACGGAATCGAGATTAAATTCGGAGAACAGTGGGTTGCACCAGAGGTTATCTCTGCGAAGGTTTTATCAAAAATAAAAGCTGATGCTGAAGCTTACTTAGGTGAACCTGTAAAGCAAGCTGTTATTACAGTGCCTGCTTACTTCGATGATGCTCAGAGGCAAGCAACAAAAAATGCTGGTCAAATTGCAGGCTTAGAAGTCCTTAGAATTATTAACGAACCAACTGCTGCTGCTATTGCTTACGGTTTAGACAAGCAAGGCGATCAAACTATTATTGTGTACGACTTAGGAGGAGGAACATTCGATGTTTCTATTCTAGAAATCGGAGATGGAGTATACGAAGTTAAATCTACTTCTGGAGATACACACTTAGGAGGAGACGACTTTGACCAAGTTCTAATCGACCACATGGCCGATCAATTTAAGAGAGAACAAGGCATCGACTTAAAAGAGGATCCTGCAGCATTACAAAGACTAAAAGAAGCAGCAGAAAAAGCAAAGATTACATTATCTAGTTCAGAATCGACAGAAGTTAACCTGCCGTACATCACAGCAGACGCAAAAG
>CAZYSE010000101.1:0-1461 GCA_964650085.1 uncultured Candidatus Saccharibacteria bacterium
CAGCATCAAGACCTTTGTTCACAAATGAAGATAAATTATGGATTTCCGTACAATTGAGTGCAACTTCTGATTATGGTGCATTTTATGCAGCTAATTTGACGTGGGGAGCATCTCTAGGGTGTGTGTTATGTGCACCAGCAGCTCTTTTCATGGAGACATACTCATTAGCTACAGGGGCTGCTGCATATATGTTTAATCCAACTCCAAGAGCAGCAACGGTAGGTCTTTTCCTAGATGTTAATAGTCATGGTATGCCTAAATGGTATGGACCAATTCATCAGATTATAAAGTCTGCGGCTACTAAGAATGTTAAAGAAGACGGGAAGGTTTGGTAGCTAAGTTTTAGCTGAAGATGTCGCAGGTTTAAAAACCTGCGACAGGTTTACTATCTCTTTGCAGATTTAGCAGCTTTCTTAGCCTTTCTCGCTTCTTTAGCTTGCTTGCTACTCTTAGGCTTCTTAGCATTTTGATCCTTAGGACTTACTTTCTGATTACCTTTATCTTTTGCGGACATATTATTGTTGTTATAAGTAATACGTTAAGTATAATGGAAAATTAAACTGTATTCCAGTTTATGGAAGAAATACTTGAACAGGAATCAGTTTTATAGAATTCTTATTTGGAATTTTTTCTCATCTCCTCGTCACTTGTTAGAGTTTGTAAATCTACAATATCTGTGAAGAGTTTTCCGTTTATGTGGTCAACTTCGTGTTGGATAACTCGTGAGATAAAACCATCGAATTCTTCAGTGTGAGATTTTGCGTTTTCATCTTGGTAGCTTAACTTAATTTTATCTGGCCTAGAAACTTTACCAAACAACTTTGCCTCTGCAATACTTAAGCAACCTTCGGTCATCTCTACTTCCTCTTTTGAGAATTCGAGAATTTTTGGGTTAAAGAAAAATCTCGGTTCAGATGACTTTATTTCTGGTCGATTAGCGGAGGGTTTTATGTTTACTAAAAACACTTGTTGTAATACTCCTATCTGGACTGCAGAAATACCAACTCCAACTTTCTGAGCAGAAAGAGTATCTAACAAGTCTTGCTTTAAAAAAGACATTTTCTCAGAAAGTATTTCGTCATCAGATAACTTCTCAGAACTTTGTCGCAAAAGCGGATTTCCTATTTGTAGAATTTTCTTAATCATTAAATGGATTATAGTCTAAAATGTTATTATTATCATATTAAACTGTTATTTCAAAAATTATGTTCATGAAATTTTCTTTAAAACTAGAAGAACTTGGAATGTTTATTCTCTGCTTTTTAGTTTTTGATGCATTCGGAGGAGATTGGATTGCGTTTATCATTTTGCTATTTGTTCCTGATATAGGAATGTTAGGTTACCTTGCTAACAATCGAATTGGTGCTATAACTTACAACCTACTACATCACAAAGGAATTGCATCTTTGTTCATAATCTTAGGAATTGCTTTAGGAGTTAGCACTTTTGTATTCTTAGGAA
>CAZYSE010000101.1:1471-1719 GCA_964650085.1 uncultured Candidatus Saccharibacteria bacterium
TTGCTCATTCAAGTATTGATAGAGTTTTGGGTTATGGGTTAAAGAAAGTCGAAGGATTTAATTACACTCATCTTGGAGCAATTAAAAATGAGGAGGCAACCACCACTTAATTAAACTTCTGCTGTTGCGTTTGAAGAATTGTTGTCATTAAGAATTCCAAGTTCTTTAATGGCATTAGATGCAACCTGTTCTACTTGCCATCGAGCTAAATCGTTTTTTAAGCTTTCGTATGCAGGAGATAGGTGCAG
>CAZYSE010000102.1:0-1260 GCA_964650085.1 uncultured Candidatus Saccharibacteria bacterium
TGTTGTTAGCAATTCAAACTGTTCTAAACAATAGATTTACTCAGGCAATAATAAAGAGACAGGGTTCCTTCTAACCTTATGCTGCTCCTTCAACATAAATTCTTTTATACTTCACTTCGTTCGTGTATAATCCAGGTATGTTAAATTTAGGAAAACACAAATACTTCAGAACAGCTCGAAAATCAGCAATAACTTGCTAACCTGTTTGCACGCCCATACTACGCTAAAGCTTCGTAGGGCAAGTCTAAATTTCCTAATTAAATATTTAACATTAACAAGATGATTCGAGCTAACAATTTAACAATCACATATTCAAATTTACTATTCAAAGACCTTTCGTTCGTCCTTGGAAATAGCGAGAAAGTAGGACTAGTGGGTCTTAACGGAAGCGGTAAAACTACTCTACTCAGAATTATCAAAGGTTTAGAAATCGCTGATAAAGGTAAGCTAGAAGTTCAAAACGAAAAGATTTCGTACTTACCTCAGGAATATACTTTCGATAAAGATATGCTTGTGGGTATTTATCTTGAAGAATTAGTTGCCGATCCCAAAACTGAAATGTATAAAGTGAACAAAGTTTTGAGCAGACTTAAATTTAAGGTAGATCCATTTCAAACTATTCAAACATTGAGCGAAGGACAAAAGATGAAATTGTTTCTTACTAAACTTTTAGTTGAAGAACCAACAATTCTTTTGCTAGATGAACCAACAAACCACTTAGACATCACTGGAATTTTAGAACTCGAGGAGTTTGTAAAAACATTTGAAGGTGTATGCATAATAATTTCTCACGACCGAGAGTTTTTGAACAATTCAATTGATACCGTATTCGAAATTGATGAACAGACTTTGCACGTATATAAAGGAAACTATGACGACTATCTTGTTCAAAAAGAAGAGTACTTACAAAGCAGAGAAACGCAGTTCCATCTGCAAGAACAGAGACGAGAGAAGCTAATCAACCTAATTAAAAAGTCTCAAAAAATCGCTGATGGAAAACGTAGAGGAAAAGCTATGAGTGCAGCAAAACACAGGTTGGAAAGGGAAGTCGTTAGAGTTGAAGTCGATCGTTACCGAGAACAGAAAATTTCTGGTTTAGAACTTAAAGGATTTGTTCATAATAGTAAAACAGTGCTTAAGATTAAAGACCTTAGTTTTGCATACGATCAAAATAAACCTTTGCTGGTAGATACGAACTTTCAAATGTACGGAAAAGAAAGAGTTTGGTTTTATGGAGCTAACGGTATTGGTAAAACAACT
>CAZYSE010000102.1:1270-1670 GCA_964650085.1 uncultured Candidatus Saccharibacteria bacterium
GTTGATTTTGCAACAACTGCAACCGGATAGCGGAATTGCAGAAATTGGAAACGGTTTAAAATACACTTACTTTTCTCAAGACCAATCGCACTTGGACATGAACGAAACAGTAGAGAATTATTTTCTACAACAAACTGGGGTTTCGTATAGTAGTTCTTTTGCATTACTAGAAAGATTTCTGTTTCCTAAAGAATTAAGAGGTTCTAAAATAAAAACTTTAAGTCCTGGGCAAAGGGCGAGACTTTCATTTGCAGTATTTTCTATGAAGGAATTCGATTTTTTAATCTTAGACGAACCTACTAACCATTTAGATATTAAATCTAAGGAAGTTATTGAAGATGCGTTAAAGGAATTCAAAGGCGCGATTCTACTTATTTCTCACGATAGATATTTTGTTGAG
>CAZYSE010000103.1:0-1648 GCA_964650085.1 uncultured Candidatus Saccharibacteria bacterium
TTCTTTTTATGCTGATTTTAATTCTAGTCTCTTCAATATTGCCCTCTCCCCTGCTAATTAAGGTACATGCAAACGAAGAACAGAATGACCAGACTATCGAAGATTCTCCTGTAGATGAAACTGGCTACGACGAAGGATTGCAGCTTACAGACGTCGAACGTTCAGCTGGTCTTTTGAGTAGAACTCTCCCCGTTCGAGCAGATACTTTTGTTGCAGACTCTAACCCAACAACAATGTATGGTGCAGAAAAAACTTTGAAAATTAAAGACGGTAAAGCTACCTTCGATAAAGAAGGGTATATGAGATTTGATTTGTCGACTATTCCAGGTCCAGTTGAAAACGCACAGCTAAAGTTTCTCGCTAAAGTGTCGGATACTAGTACAACAGCGCTTAATACAAAACTTAATATCTCTGGTATTTCAAACGATGCTTGGGATGATTTAGTTTCTACTCCACTTTTGACTCCAACTTGGAATTTTAAATTTACAATTCCAGTCGAAACTCTAATATCTACAGTAAAAATTAAAGGTAGTACTTTTGTTTGGTACACAGTGGACGTTACTAGCTTCGTAAAGCAACAAGCTTCTGGAGATAAGCAAGCGACTTTTGCATTTAATCAGTTATTAGCTAACAAGGGGCTTCAAGTAGCTATAAAAAGTAATGAAACTCCCAAAGCAACTCAAAAACCAGTTCTTGTAGTTAAACATTCAACAACTGCGCCAACTAACGAAGCTCCAACTATTTCGTTACTTACTCCGGACCTTGGATCAGTAACGGATAAACAGTACAAAATAGTTTGGTCTGATACAGATCCAGATGACAATGCAACAATTTCACTTTTCTACGATAACAACAATTCTGGAAACGATGGTACATTAATTATAAACAATATTAAGGAAGATCCAGAAGTTACTGGCGACGAGTATCTTTGGGATACAACAAATATTCCAAATGGCAATTATTACATCTATGCGAAGATTACGGACGGAAATAACGAAAGAACCGCGTACTCACCTTCATTCTTAAAAGTTCAGCATCCTGCAACTGGAACAAAAATAGTTCCTGTTGATGATACTTATGTTTGGGACGGGGCTCCAACAGCTGCGTATGGAACAGACGTTAATCTTAAAATTAAAGATGGAAGTGCTGGATATATTCGAGAGAGCTATTTAAAATACGATTTAAATCCATACGCAACTATCAATTCAGCAAAACTAAATGTGTATGCAAAAATAGCTGAAGGTTCTGCAACACCAACGACTCCAACAAAATTAAAAATTTATGGAATAGATAATGATGCTTGGGACGACGACATTTCCACACCAACTCTAACTCCAAGCTGGAATACTAGGCTAGTAAAAAATAATTCTAATTCTGTGTTGGGAGATATTACGGGCGGTTCAAATTATCAATGGTATACGATTGATGTAACAAATATTGTTAAACCACAGGTTGAATCTGGCAATCGAATTTCAAGTTTATTACTAACGCAAGAACTAAACCAAGCAGGTTTACAGTTATTTATTAACAGTAACGATCATACAGATCCACATACTCGTGTTCACTTAGTAATTAATGGAATTGAAGGTCCTATTCCAGATCAATCTCAATATCAATTCGTTTCAATAAACGAGGCTATAAAAAATAC